>NZ_WWIC01000141.1:0-62061 GCF_009872555.1 Streptomyces sp. SID5643 | reverse complement strand
TTGGTGAAGATCTGGAGCAGGTAGCCGTCCTCGTCGCGGTCGGCGAGGATCTTCAGTTCGCGCAGGGTGTCGATCGGGACCCGGGTCTCGCCGACCCACTCCCCCAGCGTGTCGTAGTAGGAGTCGGGCGTGTTGAGGAACTCGACGCCGGCCGCCCGCATCGTACGGACCGTCTGGACGATGTCGCCCGTGTTGAGGGCGATGTGCTGCACGCCCGCGCCGCCGTAGAACTCCAGGTACTCGTCGATCTGGGACTTCTTCTTGGCGATGGCCGGCTCGTTGATCGGGAACTTGACCTTGAGCGTGCCGTCGGCGACAACCTTCGACATCAGCGCGCTGTACTCGGTGGCGATGTCGTCGCCCACGAACTCCTTCATGTTCGTGAAGCCCATGACCTTGTTGTAGAAGCCGACCCACTCGTTCATCCGGCCGAGCTCGACGTTGCCGACGCAGTGGTCGATCGCCTGGAAGGTGCGCTGCGCGGGCGGTTCGACGATCGGCTGGGCCGCGACGTACCCCGGCAGGTACGGGCCGTCGTAGCCGGAGCGCTCGACGAGGGTGTGGCGGGTCTCGCCGTACGTGGCGATGGCGGCCAGGACGACCGTGCCGTGCTCGTCCTTCCGCTCGTACGGCTCGGCGACCGAGCGGGCGCCGTGCTCCAGGGCGTAGGCATAGGCGGCGCGGGCGTCCGGGACCTCGATGGCGAGGTCGACGACACCGTCGCCGTGCTCGGCCACGTGCTGCGCGAGGAAGTGCCCCCACTCGGTGGTGGGCTTGATGACCGAGGTGAGGACGAAACGGGCGGAGCCGTTCTCCAGGACGTACGCAGCGGTCTCGCGGCTGCCGTTCTCCGGTCCGGAGTACGCGACCAGCTTCATGCCGAAGGCGGTGGAGTAGTAGTGCGCCGCCTGCTTGGCGTTGCCCACGGCGAAGACGACCGCGTCCATTCCCTTGACCGGGAAGGGGTCGGCCTGCCGGGCGGTGTCGGGAGTGTGGTGTGTGGTCTGCGTCATGGCCGCAGGGTCTCCCCGCTCGGCAAGGTGCGCAATAGTTTGTGTTCCGACTGGGCAATGTGTTCAGCAATACGGCCCTGTCGGCCGCGCTTCTGTACAGGATGACCATGCCGGGAGGCTGCTGTGGCGATCGATCATCTGGACGGCCGGATCATCCTGCTGCTCGCCCGCGAGCCGCGGATCGGGGTGCTGGAGATGTCCCGGCGGCTGGGAGTGGCCCGCGGCACCGCGCAGGCGCGGCTGGACCGGCTTCAGTCGAACGGAGTCATCCGCGGATTCGGCCCGCAGGTGGATCCGGCCGCGCTCGGATACCCGGTCACGGCGTTCGCCACGCTGCAGATCCGGCAGGGGCAAGGGCCTGACGTACGGGCCCACTTGGCGACCGTGCCGGAGGTCCTGGAGCTGCACACGACCACCGGCACCGGAGACATGCTGTGCCGGCTCGTGGCCC
This sequence comes from Streptomyces sp. SID5643, assembly GCF_009872555.1. Taxonomy (NCBI): domain Bacteria; kingdom Bacillati; phylum Actinomycetota; class Actinomycetes; order Kitasatosporales; family Streptomycetaceae; genus Streptomyces; species Streptomyces sp. SID5643. The sequence goes on along the minus strand of NZ_WWIC01000141.1, from coordinate 60,597 downwards.
GCTCCAACGCCGATCTCCAGCGTGTGATCGACCGGGTCGTCGGTTTTGATGGCATCGTCCGGGCCTCCACGGCGATCGTCATGGAGAACCCCGTTCCGCTGCGGATCATCCCGCTCGTGGAGCAGGCCGCGGAGGAGACCTGAGTCGTGGGGTGAGCGCGTGTGAACTTCTGGGAGTACCTGGTCAACCGGCACCAGCAGCTGCTCACGGACGCCTACCAGCACGCGAGCGCCGTCTTCCAGTGCATGGTCGTGGCGACCCTGCTCGGGGTGCTGATCGGCGTCGTCACCTACCGCAGCGAGTGGGCCGGGAACCTCGCGACGACGACCACCGCCACCATCCTGACCGTGCCGGCGCTCGCCCTGATCGGTCTGCTCATCCCCCTCGTGGGCCTGGGTGTGCCGCCCACGGTGATCGCGCTGACGCTGTACGGGCTCTTGCCGGTCGTGCGCAACGCGATCGTCGGGCTGCGCGGGGTCGACCCGACACTGGTGGACGCGGCCACGGGCATCGGGATGTCCCGCCCGGCCCGGCTGCTGAGGGTCGAGCTGCCGCTGGCCTGGCCGCCGATCCTGACCGGGATCCGGGTCTCCACCCAGATGCTGATGGGCATCGCCGCCATCGCGGCGTACGCCTCCGGGCCCGGTCTCGGCAACGTCATCTTCCGCGGCCTGGCCTCGCTGGGCAGCGCCAACGCGCTCAACCAGGTCCTCGCGGGCACGCTCGGCATCATCGTCCTGGCCCTGCTGTTCGACGCCGCGTACGTCCTGATCGGACGGCTGACCATTCCCAGGGGGATCCGTGCCTGAGACGACCGGCGGCCACGGCGCGTCCATCGCGCTGGAAAGCCTGACCAAGCGCTACCCCGGCAGTCCGCAGCCGGCCGTGGACAACGTCAGCATGGAGATCAAGGCGGGCGAGGTCGTCGTCTTCGTCGGCCCTTCGGGCTGCGGCAAGTCGACCACGCTCAAGATGATCAACCGGCTGATCGAGCCGACCGGCGGCCGCATCCGCATCGGCGGCGAGGACGTCACCGACATGGACCCGGTCAAACTGCGGCGCAAGGTCGGCTACGCGATCCAGTCCGCCGGGCTCTTCCCGCACATGACGGTCGCGCAGAACATCGGCATCGTCCCGAGGATGATCGGCTGGCCGAAGGCGCGCATCCGGGAACGGACCGAGGAACTGCTCGACCTCGTGGGCCTGGACCCCGGGGAGTTCCACGGCCGTTACCCGCGTCAGCTCTCGGGCGGGCAGCAGCAGCGCGTGGGCGTGGCCCGGGCCCTGGCCGCCGATCCCCCCGTGCTGCTGATGGACGAGCCGTTCGGGGCGGTGGACCCGATCACCCGGGACCACCTCCAGGACGAGCTGATCCGGCTCCAGCACGAGCTGCACAAGACGATCGTCTTCGTCACCCACGACTTCGACGAGGCCATCAAGATCGGCGACCGGATCGCCGTGCTGCGGGAGCGGTCGCACATCGCGCAGTTCGACACCCCCGAGGCGATCCTGACCAACCCGGCCGACGACTTCGTGTCCGGTTTCGTGGGCGCCGGTGCGGCGCTGAAGCGGCTGAACCTGACCCGCGTACGGGACGTGGAGATCACCGAGTATCCGACGGTCACGGTCGACGACCCGTTGCAGCAGATCTTCAACCTGCTGCGGACCAGCGGCAGCAACGAGATCCTGCTGCTCGACCGGCGCCGCCGCCCCTACAAGTGGCTGCGGCGCGGCGATCTCATGCGGGCCCGGGGCTCGCTCGCCCGCGCCGGGACCCTGGTGAGCGACACGGTCACCCGGGACGCCACCCTGCGGGACGCGCTGGAGGCGGTGCTCACCGACAACGCCGGGCGGGTGGCGGTGACCGGGCGGCGCGGCGAGTACACGGGTGTCGTCGACATGGAGACGCTCATGAACTCCGTGCACGAGATGCTGGAGGCCGACCGGCTCGACGCGATGGAGCACCAGCACGAGCTGGAGTCGCTGCGGGCCTCGCAGACGCACGCGGAACAGGAGGGGGCCGCGGGTCCGGCGGGCGTGAGCGGCCCGGGAGGGCAGCGGTGACCGCCACGGAGGTCCAGGAGACCTCCGAGCCTCTCGACGAGTCCGAGGCGCCCCCGCCCGAGCGCCGTCCGTCCCGCCTCACCTGGCAGAAGCTGACGTTCCTGCCGGTGGCCCTGATCGCCGTGCTGCTCGCCACCTGGCTGTGGTTCCAGCAGGCCGACCTGGACGCGCTCACCCGCAACGCCCTGTCGGGCGGCCAGGTGAGCAAGGCGCTGTGGCAGCACATCGAACTGACCGTGATCTCCACGTTCTTCGTGCTGATCATCGCGATCCCGCTGGGCATCCTGCTGACCCGCGGGGCGGTGAGCCGGGCCACCCCGGTGGCGATGGCGTTCGCCAACATGGGGCAGGCGACCCCGGCGATCGGTCTGCTGGCCCTCCTGGTGATCTGGCTGGGCATCGGCCGCAGGGCCGCCCTGATCGGCATCATCGTCTACGCCGTCCTGCCGGTGCTCTCCAACACGATCACGGGCCTGAAGGCGAACGACCCGACCCTGCTGGAGGCGGCCCGCGGCATCGGCATGTCCCCGACGGGAGTACTGACCCGGGTCGAACTCCCGCTCGCGGTCCCGCTGATCCTGGCGGGCGTGCGCACGGCCCTCGTCCTGAACGTGGGTACGGCGACCCTGGCGGTCTTCGGCGGGGGCGGCGGCCTCGGCGTGCTGATCACGACCGGCATCACCAACCAGCGGATGCCGGTGCTGGTGCTGGGGTCGGTCCTCACGGTGGTGCTGGCGCTGCTGGTGGACTGGCTGGCGTCGCTCGCCGAACTGCTGCTGCGACCGCGGGGGTTGCAGCCATGAGGCGGCGTACGTGCCTGGCGACGGCCGGCCTGCTGCTGGCGGCGGCCGGTTGCGGCCTGACCAGCGGATCCCCGCTGACCGACGACGTGGAGCCGGGGTCGATCGGCCGGGGTGAGCCGCTGAAGGGCGCGCAGCTGACGGTGACGTCGAAGTCGTTCACCGAGCAGCTGATCCTCGGCTCGATCATGGGCATCGCGTTCGAGGCGGCCGGGGCTGACGTGATCGACCGCACCGGCATCCAGGGCTCCATCGGCAGCCGCGAGGCGGTCCGCAAGGGCGACGCGGACGCCGGGTACGAGTACACGGGCACGGCCTGGATCACCTACCTCGGGCACAGCAAGCCGATCACCGATCCGCAGGAGCAGTGGGAGGCGGTGAAGAAGGAGGACGCGGGCAACGGCCTGGTCTGGCTGCCGCCGTCCAAGCTCGACAACACGTACGCGCTGGCGATGAACCAGGAGAACGCGAAGAAGTACGGCACGAAGACGATGTCGGACGTCGCGAAGCTGGCGAAGTCCGACCCGGGGGCGGTGAAGCTGTGCGTGGAGGTCGAGTTCGCGAACCGGGCGGACGGGCTGCCGGGCATGCAGCAGGCCTACGGCATGGACGTCCCGGCGCGGAACATCACGCAGATGGACACCGGGATCATCTACACCCAGACGGACAAGGGCAGTTGCACGTTCGGTGAGGTGTTCACGACCGACGGGCGCATCAAGTCCATGAACCTCGCGGTGATGGACGACGACCGGAAGTTCTTCCCCAACTACAACGCCGCACCGATGATCAACGCGAAGTCCCTGAAGGAGTGGCCGGCGATCGCGGAGGTCCTGAACCCGGTGACGGCGAGGCTGGACAACTCCGTGGCGCAGACGCTGAACGCGAAGGTGGACGTGGATGGGGAGGATCCGCACCAGGTGGCGCTGGACTGGATGGTGGAGGAGGGGTTCGTCAAGGAGGGGTGAGTTACAAAGAACCCGTTGCAAAGGGAGCTTTGCAACGCCATCTTTGCATCGTGAGTGAGCCCGAGAACACACCCGTACGGCAACTCGACGCCCGATCCCTGCGGGGACTGGCGCACCCCCTGCGCATGCAACTGCTGGACGCCCTGCGTTTCGGGGGTCCGGCGACGGCCTCGCAACTGGCCCAGAAACTGGGCGAGTCCAGCGGGGCTACCAGCTACCACCTCCGCCAGCTGGCGGAGTACGGCTTTGTCGAGGACGCGCCCGAGCGCGGCAAGGGTCGCGAACGCTGGTGGAAAGCGGCCCACCACGGCATCCGCTTCGACGACTCCCTGCTCACCGACTCCGATCCGGTCGTACGCGGAGCGGCGGATCTGTACCTGCACGAGGTCGCCACCACGCAGACCCGGGCCCTGTCGACCTGGCTCGGCAACCGCGACTCATGGCCGGAGGAGTGGACCCGCTCCTGGGACATGAGCAGCGCGACGCTGAGCCTCACGCCCGAACTGACGCGGGAGCTCGTCGAGAAGATGCACGCGCTGGTCGAGACCTACCGCGACCGGGCTGCCGCCGCGGGCACACCCGGCGTGGAGCAGGTCCGCATCCAGACCCACGCCTTCCCGATCCGAGCCGAGTGAAAGGTCCGCCATGCACCCGGACATCCACCTCCCCCTGCACCACGCCCGAGCCACCGAACTGCGCGCCGAGGCCGGGCCCCGTCCGGCGCGCCGCCCCGACCTCCGTACGCGTCTGGGCTGGACCCTCGTGGAAGTGGGCTTAAGACTCGCCGCCCGCCCCGGAACGGCGACCGCACACTAGCTAGCAGCTCGGCACGGACCCCTTGCCCGTCTCCAGGGCCACCAGGGAAGAGACCGTGCTCTTCAAGGTGGTCACCGGAATCAGCCGCAGGCCCTTCGGCAGGTTCGCACGCGCGTCCCCGCACTCCGCCTTGGGGACCAGGAACACCGTCGCCCCGTCCCGCTTCGCGGCCTGGGTCTTGAGGGCGACGCCCCCGACCGCCCCGACCCGGCCGGCCGCGTCGATCGTGCCCGTGCCGGCGATGACCCGGCCGCCGGTCAGATCCCCGCCGGTGCCGTCGCCGTCGAGCTTGTCGATGATGCCCAGCGAGAAGAGCAGCCCCGCACTGGGCCCGCCCACGTCCGCGAGCTTCAGGCTGACCTTCACGTCCTTGTCGTCGAGGCCGAGGTACCCCAGCGCGGCCTGTGTCGCCGCGTCCTGGGACTGCCTCATCTGCTTCTCGTTGTGCTGCTCGATCTCCTTGACGCTGTCCCCGCTGGGGTAGACGGAGTCACGCGGCATGACCGCCTGGTCGGTGCGGAACCAGCTGTCGACGACGTCGGGGAGCGAGACCCGGGTGTCGGGGGAGGTCGCCTCGATGGTGGTCATCCGCAGCTGGCCCCGGGTCTCCCGGACCGGCGCACCCGAGACGGTGATCACCTGCGCGCCCTTGTTCTCGCCCAGCACGTTCGCCGTCAGCCCCGGCTGCGCCACCGAGAACGGCAACGGCGCCAGCGCCGCCGTCGCGAGCAGGGCCACGACGGGCAGGGCGCAGACGGCGATGGCCTGGGGGCGCGTGAGGCGAGAGAACACGGGATCAATCTAACGCGGGAGGGGGAGACCGCCGGGGCCAGGGCGTCCGGAGGCCCCCCCACGCCCCATGCGTGCGTCAGCGCAGCGCCTCCGCGACCTCCCGGGCCGCGTCGACGACCCGTGGCCCCACCCGTTCCGGCACCGCCTCCGCCAGCATCACCACACCCACACTGCCCTCGACGCCCGTCACGCCCAGCAGCGGTGCGGCCGCCCCGCAGGCGCCCGCCTCCAGCTCGCCGTGGGTCAGCGTGTAGCCGGGGTCGGTCATCGGGTGCTGGCGGGCCGCGAGGATCGCCTTGCCGGCGGCGCCCCGGCCCAGGGGGTGCCGGAATCCGGCCCGGTAGGCGACGTGGTAGTCCGTCCAGGTCGGCTCCACCACTGCCACGGCCAGCGCGTCCGCCCCGTCGACCAGGGTCAGGTGTGCCGTCGCACCGATGTCCTCGGCCAGTGACCGCAGCGCCGGCATCGCGGCCTCACGGACCAGCGGGTGGACCTGCCGTCCCAGACGCAGCACCCCGAGCCCGACCCGGGCACGTCCGCCCAGGTCACGGCGTATGAGGGCGTGCTGCTCCAGGGTGGCGAGCAACCGGTATACGACGGTCCGGTTCACGCCGAGCCGGACGGAGAGCTCGGTCACGGTCAGCCCGTGGTCCGTGTCGGCGAGCAGTTTGAGGACACGCAGTCCCCGGTCGAGCGTCTGGGAGGTCTCCGCGGTCACGACGCCCACTCCTTAGTGGTGAGGTCGGCGGCCCCCCGGTCGGCGGATGCGTCACCGAGTCCCGTCGGCAACGCGCTTCAGAGGCCGCCGATCGGCCGGCGGCCCGGCCTGTCCGGGCCGCGTCGCTTCACGGCTGCGCTCCGCGGCGGCGCTGCCACGGGGCGTGTGCGTAGCGGGACAGTAGCGAAGCAGGTTCGCTGAGCGGAAGGCTCCGTCCAGAATCCGGGCAGCGAGCGGGGTGTACTGCTCGAATTTGCGGCGGTATGAGCGCCCGACAGGGGCGCGGGGCAGTGCCGATGTGCGGCTCCGCCGCGTGGGCGCGACCAGCCCCGTACAAACCGCAGGCAACAGATGACGGCGTCACTTCATCCGCGTGGCCCACTCCTGCACCTTGGTGATCCGCTGCTTCAACTGCCCCGCGGTCGCCTCGGCCGCCGGAGGCCCCCCGCACACGCGCCGCAGCTCGGTGTGGATCACCCCGTGCGGCTTGCCGCTCTGGTGGACGTAGGCGCCGACCATGGTGTTGAGCTGCCGCCGCAGCTCCATCATCTCCTTGTGGGAGACCACCGGCCGCCGCTCCGCCGGCACTTCGAGCAGGTCGGCTTCCTCGTCCGGCTTCTTGCGGCTGTGCGCGATCTGCCGGGCCTGCCGCTTCTGGAGCAGCAGCTGCACCTGGTCGGGCTCCAGCAGCCCGGGGATGCCGAGGTAGTCCTGCTCCTCCTCGCTGCCCGGGTGGGCCTGCATGCCGAACTCGGCGCCGTTGTACATGACCCGGTCGAAGACGGCCTCGGACTCCAGCGCCTCGAAGGAGAACTGCTCCTGCTCGCCGGTGTCCTCGTCCTGCTCCCGGTTCGCCTCGTCCATCTCCTTCTCGGACTCGGCGTAGGGGTCCTCCTCGCCCTGCTTCTTGGGCTTGTCCAGGACGTGGTCGCGCTCGCGCTCCATCTCGTTGGCGAAGGAGAGCAGGTCGGGCACGGTCGGCAGGAACACCGAGGCGGTCTCGCCCCGCCGCCGGGACCGCACGAAACGCCCGACGGCCTGCGCGAAGAACAGCGGCGTCGAGATGGTGGTGGCGTACACGCCGACCGCGAGGCGCGGCACGTCGACGCCCTCGGACACCATCCGCACGGCGACCATCCACCGGTCGTTGTTCGCGCTGAACTCGTCGATCCGCTCGGAGGCGCCGGAGTCGTCGGACAGCACGAGGGTCGCCCTGCTGCCGGTGATCTCCCGGATGAGCTTGGCGTACGCGCGCGCCGATTCCTGGTCGGAGGCGATGACGAGGGCGCCGGCGTCCGGGATGGCCTTCCTGACCTCGGTCAGCCGCTGGTCGGCCGCCCGCAGCACGGCCGGCATCCACTCACCGCGCGGATCGAGCGCGGTCCGCCACGCCTGGCTGATGGCGTCCTTGGTCATGGGCTCGCCGAGCCGGGCCGCGATCTCGTCACCGGCCTTGGTGCGCCAGCGCATGTTGCCGCTGTACGAGAGGAAGATGACGGGCCGCACGACGTTGTCGGCGAGGGCGTTGCCGTAGCCGTAGGTGTAGTCGGCCGCCGACCGCCGGATGCCGTCGTTGCCCTCCTCGTACGTCACGAAAGGGATGGGGTTGGTGTCGGACCGGAAGGGCGTACCCGTCAGGGCGAGCCGCCGGGTCGCGGGCTCGAACGCCTCCAGGCAGGCCTCGCCCCAGGACTTGCTGTCACCGGCGTGGTGGATCTCGTCGAGGATGACGAGCGTCTTGCGCTGCTCCACGCGGTTGCGGTGCAGCATGGGCCGGACGCCGACACCGGCGTACGTCACGGCGACGCCGTGGTACTCCCGGCCGAGCGGCCCGGCGCTGTACTCCGGGTCGAGCTTGATCCCTATCCGCGCGGCGGCTTCGGCCCACTGCTTCTTCAGGTGCTCGGTCGGGGCGACGACGGTCACCTGCTGCACGACGTGGTGGTGCAGCATCCAGGAGGCCAGCGTCAGCGCGAAGGTCGTCTTGCCGGCGCCGGGGGTGGCGACCGCCAGGAAGTCCCGGGGCTGCTCCTGGATGTACTTCTCCATCGCACCCTGCTGCCAGGCGCGCAGCTTGCTGGCGGTACCCCAGGGGGCGCGGCCGGGGAACGCCGGGGACAGGTGGTGCGAGGCGGAACTGGTGCCGGCGGTGGTAGTCACGGTCTCCGTTGGGGGTCGGGCGGCTCGTGCGAGGGAGCCTGACGGCTCGGCTACGTATGACAACCGGGCCACCCTACCGGCGCCCCGAGCCGGTCAACGCGCGGACCGGGCCGGGTCACCTGCGGGTGGGACCGACGTCACAGCCCCCTCAGCCGCCCCGCGATCCTCCCGACCTCCGCCTCGGTGCCGGAGGCGACGTCGACGACCAGCGCGTACGCCGTGTCCTGGTCCGCCCCGGCCAGGTCGACGCCGTTGAGGGCGAGGAAGGTGGCGGTGGACAGCCAGGCGGTGCGCTTGTTGCCGTCGACGAGGGGGTGGTTGGCGGCGAGGGCGTGCAGCAGGGCGGCCGCCTGCTCGTACAGGTCGTCGTAGGCGGCCGTGCCGAACATGCGGGCGCGGGGACGGTGCACGGCGGAGGCGAGCAGCCCGGGGGCGCGCGCCTCGGGCGGCCGCCCGCCGAAGGCGACCTCGGCGACGGCGGTGACCTCGTCGACGCTCAGGTACCGGGTGCCACCCGTGTCCCTCGTCATTCGCCGAGCCTCTTCAGCAGGTCGGCGTGATGCCGCGCGAGCCCCTCCGCGACGGCGCGCACGCGGGCGCACTCCTGGCTCAGGTAGGCGCGTACGGCGTGCAGCGCCACCTCTTCGGGCGTGCGGCCCTGCGCGTCGGCGAGGTCGTCGAGGGCGGTCCGCAGGGCGGGGTCGAGGGGCACATCGAGGTGGGACATGCGCAGAGGCTACGGCCGGGGCGTGGAGGAGGACGACCGCTTTACGGCCACCTCTACGGCCGTCGCTCCCGCAGCCGCGTCGACACCCAGGCCCCGGCCACCGCCACCCCTGCCATCGGCAGGAACACCGCGGCGAAGGCGGCCGGGTGGGAGCCGGAGGTGTGCGCGGCCGAGTGGGTCACGGTGCCGCCGCCCAGCGCGGCGAAAGCGGCGCCTCCGGCGGACAGCAGGACGACGTTGGAGAGGCCGTCGGAGATCTGGAGGGCGGCGGAGTTGGTGCCGGCCTCCTCGGGGGCGGAGAGCTTGAGCAGGAGGACGCTCGTGGAGGAGATCACGAGCCCCATCCCGAAGCAGCCGAAGGCCCAGGCGACGGCGACGGTCCAGACGGGCACGGAGTCGATCAGCACACTCGGTGCGGTGGCGATGGCGGCGGCCACCAGCAGCATCCCGACGGTGGTCAGCCGCTCCCGGTACGGCTCGACCCGCGACCGCGACTGCATCCACGAGCCCAGCGCCCACGTCCCGCCGCCCGCGGCGAGCGAGAACCCGGCCAGCGTCGGACTGAGCCCGCGTTGCGTGACCAGCATCAGCGGCACGAACGACTCGGCGGCGATGAAGGACCCGGCGGCGACGCCCCGCAACAGCACGACGGACGGCAGGCCCCGAGCGGCCCGGTAGGTGCCGCGCGGCAGCAGCCCGAGCACGGCGGGCACGAGCAGGGCCACTCCGAGCGCACCCGGCAGGAGCGAGAGGGGACGCAAGTCCTGCGCGGCGTACTGGAGGAGGCCGGCGCCGAGGGAGATCGCGAGCGCGAGCCGGATACGCCGGCGGTCGAAGGAGGCGGGCGGGCCGGCCGGTGGGGCGGTCGGGGCGGGGCGGTCGGCTGCCCGCACCGGATCCGGTGTGACGGGCCGGTCGGCGAGGGCGGTCCGTTCCGCGGGGACGGGCACGTCTGAGCTCTTCGCCGGGCCGGACTCGGCAGCGGGGCGCCCCGCCGGTCCGGACGCCCGGCGCCGTATCTGCGGCAGCGCGAGCGCGAGCGGAAAGACCACGAGCAGGGGTATCCCGACGAACACCCATCGCCACCCCAGCTGCTCGGTCACCGTGCCGGCGGCGAGCGGACCGACGATCGACGGGAGCACCCAACTCGCGGCGAACGCGGCCATGATGGCGGGCCGCAGCCGCTCCGGATAGGCCCGCCCGACGACGACGTACAGCGCGACGATCACCAGCCCGCCGCCGAGCCCCTGCACGGCCCGGCCCAGGATGAACACCCACATCGACCCGGCGGTGCCGGACAGCAGCAGCCCGGCGCCGAAGGAGGCGATGCCCGTGGTCAACGGCCCGAGGGGGCCACGCCGGTCCGACCACTGCCCGGAGAGGACCATCCCGAAGAGGCTGGTCGTGAAGTACCCGGAGAACGCGAACGCGTACAGCGACACCCCGTCCAGCTCCCGGGCCGCGACGGGCATCGCCGTCCCCACGGCGGTCGCCTCGAAGGCGATGAGCAGCACGACGGAGACGATCCCGACACTCAACGCCCGGTACGCCGCCCCCAGCACGCCTTCTTCCCGCTCGGCCACGGAGGGCGGGACAACGACTTCCTCGACATCGGCATCACGCGGCTTCGGGACGGTCATGCCCGCCAGCGTAAGGTCCACACCCCAGGTTGACCCCTGTCCCGAGACGGTCCGGCCCTGGGACCTTGGTCGTAGGCCTCTCTTCTCGGCCATCCCCTTCGTGAACTGCGTATGGCGGTCACATTGCAGCCCACCCGACGCCCTTGAGCCGGGCTCCCCGCCTGCATACGGTCATGGCACCGAGGTTCGAACAAGGTCTGCGCCCCAGCGGTTCGAACTCGGCCCGGCCGTGTGCCCGAGTGGTTCAGGGACTCGTCTGCAAAGCGAGTTACGCGGGTTCGAATCCCGCCACGGCCTCCACAACGATGACCGGGCGAGCGCATGGACGGGACGGCCCCCGAGCGCCGACCCGCCATTGCCGAAGCAGCGCGGGCTCACACAGCCGCGACCCCTCGTGGCCCGGACGTCCAGGCCAGGATGTGCGGGACCGCTTCGCTCAGACTGGCGAAGTGGCGGTGTACGCCCTCCACCGCGACGGCGGCGTTCACGCCCCACACCGTCATCCCGGCGCGTATCCCGGACCGCACTCCGGACGGGGCGTCCTCGATGACCAAGCAGTCTGCCGGCCGGGCGCCGAGCCGTGCGGCAGCCCGCAGATAGGGCACCGGGGAGGGCTTGCCCTCCTCCACAGCGGCCGCGTCCACGATCACCTCCGGCACAGGCAGGCCCGTTCGTTCGAAACGGCCGCGCACCCGGTGCTCGTAGTTGGAGGTGACCAGCGCCCAGGCCCCCCGCGGCAGACCGTGCAGCAACTCCGACGCGCCGTGGAAAGCCGTGTAGACGCCGGACCGTACGTCCTCGTCCTCCAGCTCGTGCAGCAGGGCCAGGCACTCGCTCGGATCACGATCCGCAGCGACCTGGGCGAACGTCTCCATCGGCCGTGTCCGCAGAGCCACCCGGTAGACCTCCTCCGCGTCCAGCCCGTGACGTCCCGCCCACGTTTCCCAGACCCGGCGCTGGTTGCTCACCGCGTCGATCAATGTGCCATCGACATCGAACAGGACGTACTTCGTGCGGCCCGGCCGCCCAGGTTCACTGATCACGCGTCGATCATGCCAGGCGGCCGTCAGCCGATCCGGGGACAGAAGCGTCTGCCCGTATCGCCCCTTCCACACCCGGGGTTGACCCTGACGCACGGTCAACCTTCCAGCATGTCCGCATGACTGTGAGAAGCGACCACGGCATCCCGTGCTTCACCGTTCGGCACGACGGCGTCCGCATCCCGGTGTCACGGGGCGGCCGGGGACGCCCCCTGGTGCTGTGCCCGGGGCTGAACTGCACGCAGGCCGACCTGTACGAGCTGGTCTCGCTGCTGCGGCGCGATCACGATGCCGTGACCTTCGATCTCCGGGGGCACGGTCTCGCCTCCCCCGCCGAGCGGTACTCCTTCGATGCCTTCCTGGGTGACCTCGTCGCCGTGATGGCGGACCTCGACCTGCCCTCGCCGCCTGTGCTCGTGGGCTACTCCCTGGGCGCGGACCTGGCCGTGCACTATGCGGCCGCGCATCCAGGGACCATCGCCGGGCTCGTGCTCATCGACGGGGCGAACCCGCTGCCGGAACCGTTCCTCACCGACGCCGACCTCTCGGAGTTCCGGGCCATCGCGGAGGCCGAGGCGGCACGGCACGGTTCGCTCACCGCCGAGGACATCGTCGGCTTGGGCAAGGAGATGGACGTGGTCCGGGGCGGGATCCTCGACCGGTACCAGCAGATCGACCTGCCCGTGCACGTCATCATGTCCACCGCGATCGCCGGCGACAGCCTCGAGGGGCGCGCCCCTCGGCACAACCGGCTGTGGCGTGCCGGTGTGGAGCGGCTCAGGCACGAGCAGCCGCACATCTCCGCCGACTGGATCGACGCCGACCACCGGCTGGTCTTCACGCATGCCCCTGACGTCGCCGAGATCATCCGGAGCAGACTGGCCCCATGCTGACCATCGGCGAACTGGCGGCGTACGCCGGAGTCACCGTCCGTGCCGTGCGGCACTATCACGCCAGGGGACTGCTGCCCGAGCCCGAGCGGGACCATTCCGGGTACCGGCGGTACGACGCCGGTGCCGTGGTGGAGCTGCTGCGGATCCGCACCCTCGCCGAGGCCGGAGTCCCCCTCGCGCGGGTGCGGGAGCTGCTCCAGGCCGGTGAGGAGGAGTTCGCCGCCGCTGTCGCGGACATCGATCGGAGGCTGGAGGCCGAGATCCGGGAGCGGCAGCGGCACCGCGAGCGCATCGCGCGGCTCACCTCGGGGGACGGTCTGGCCCTCCCCTGCGAGGTCGTCGGGTTCCTCGACCGGCTGCGGGCGCTCGGCGTCGACGAGCGGCTCGTCCAGGCCGAGCGGGACGGCTGGATCCCTCTGGCGGCGCGCTCACCGGGGCGAGTGGCGGAGTGGATCGCACGCAAGCAGGAACGGATCGAGGACCCGGAGTTCACCGGCTTCTACCTGGACCTGAGTGCGGCTCTCGAACGGGGTGACGACGACCCGTCGCTGGTCGAGCTGGCCGACCGGGTGGCGGCCTACCTCACCGAGCTGGCCGACGAGCGGGGTGAGGAGTACCTCGGCGGCCCGGCCGGTATCGAGCCGGCGTTCGTCGAGCTGATGGACACGCTCGCCTTCGACACCGTGCCGTCCGCCCGCCGGCTCATCGAGTTGCTCAAGCAGCGGGGCTGGGACGGGTGGACCGCTCTCCACCGCGCGCCCGGTTTTCGTCCCACCCCGCCCGTCTCGTCCTGAGAGGCCGTCGGAACTCGTGCACAACCCCAAGCACCCCTCACGTGTCCAGGACATGACCGGTAGCCGACGCTCCGGTCGTTCGCCGCCTGTTTCGACGAGGAGAACCCCCGTGCACCTCCGCCCCCCGGCAGCCGTCCTGGCCGCTGCCGTGATCGCCGTCGCCGGTCCCGCTGTCGCCGCGCCCCTGGCGCACGCCGAGGAGGGCGCGCCCGAGCTGGTCGTGTCGGCCCTACCGGCCGCGGCTCCCCAGCCGGGTGAGGTGTACGACAAGTCCGTCACCCTCACCAACAAGGGCACGGCCGCCGTGGACGGGGTCACCTTCCGGGTGCGTCTGACGCGCGGACTGGACTTCCCCGAGCAGGTGAAGGGCTGCACCTACTCGACCGTCCAGGACCAGGTCAGGCAGGCGGTCTGTGAACTCGACACGGTTGTCGAGCCCGGCGCCTCCGTCACCACACCCGTCCGGTTCAAGGCGCTGGACAACGCCCTGATGGAGGCCGTCGAGTACGGCACGAGCGCGAGCGGTGAGGCACCGGGCGAGGGGTACGACGACAGCTACCGGCGGCTCACCCTGACCGCGGACAACACCGCCGATCTCGTCGCCGTCGGTGAGGAGATGGAGGCGCTGGCCGGCGAGGAGCAGTCGATCACGGCGACCCTGCGCAACGACGGCCCCGGCTGGGTGCAGAACCAGGAGAGCGACGACCTTCCGGCGCTGCTGGTGCAGATCCCGCCGGGCACCGTGGCCGTCGGTGTGCCGAAGGACTGCGCGCCGTTCGGTATCGACGGGCCGAGCGGGCCGCAGGGGACCACGGGCAAGCCCAAGTACGTGTGCTGGCCGAAGGACGGGACCCTCGACGTCGGTCAGTCCCTCGCCTACACGTTCACGCTGAAGATCAAGGAGTCCGCGCAGGACACCAAGGGTGAGGTCAAGGCGTCGTCCGTCTACGACATCGCCCCGGAGTACGACACGAACCGGGCCAACAACACCGCCGTGATCAGCATCGACCTGCCGAGCGACTACGAGCCGGAGCCGAGTCCCTCGGACGGCGCGGACGGCGGCTCCGGCGACGGCGGGGACGGCAACGCCCCCGAGGGCCAGGCCGCCGGCGGCACGGGCGCCACCACCTCACCCTCGGCCTCGGCCGGCACCGCGACCGGTGGCTCCACGGGCACCACGACCGGCAGCACCACCGGCGGCAACCTCGCCGCCACCGGCTCCGACGGCACCCCGCTCCTCGCCGGTGCCGCTGCCGCCGCCGCGGTGATCGGCGGCGGCCTGGTGTTCGCCGTACGCCGCCGCAGCGCCGCCAAGTCCGCCTGAACGGCAGGGCCGTCAGGCAGGGCCGTCAGAGCACCCCGCCCGCCTCGTCCTGGAACGCGTCCGTCCAGTAGTGACGGACCGTTCCGCCGGCGGTCACGCCCGTCGGGTCCACCGTCGACAGGACCTGGAGCATCGTCATGGCCAGCTGGTCGTAGGTGTCGGTCGTCAGCTCGTGGGACGACTGGGCGTCTATCGCGCGCTCGCGGTGCAGCAGCCAGAGCGTGAAGGCGAGGGTCGACACGTCCGTGTTGAGCGGGTACAGCGTCGCCTCGGGTTCGCTCCAGTTCAGGACCGCGCCCGTCGCGCCGTCGACGACCAGGCTGTTGTCCTCGACCAGGTGTCCGAGGCGGATCAGGCGGTGGGCTCCTGCGGGGAGTTCGGCCGGGGCTCCCGTGTCGGCGTGGTACTCGGCGAGCGTCGCCAGGGGGACGTCCGTGTCCAGGGAGAAGACGTGGGCGTCCTCCGGCAGGCCCACCTCGCGCAGGAAGCGACGGGTCGGTTCGTGCGTGAGGGTCGCGGGGAAGTCGACGTCCTCGAAGCGCGCCACCTTGCCGGGGCCGAACTCCTGGTCCAGGAGGCGGTGCGGGAGGTCCAGGGAGAGGCCGGACACGCCGCCGCGGCCCGCCACCAGGGACAGGGGGCGGATCAGTGCCGCCATCTTCCAGAACGGGGCCGGTTCGCCGTCCGCCCCGTCACGGAACACCGCCAGCAGGTGCTGGGACGCCTCCGCCACCGCCTTGGGGCCGAAACGGCCAGCATAGGAGGCGAACTGGCCGCGCAGGCCCGCCAGTTCGTCGGTGGCCTCCGCGAAGCGGATCAGCGTCCGCAGGGAGGGGGCCAGGGGGCGGCGGTCCATCAGGTCGGGGTGGTCGTGCAGGACGTACGTCGTCGAGATCTCGCCCGTCGCGCCGTCGAGCAGGACCGACTCCGTCTCCAGGCCGGCGGGGCCCAGCAGTCCGCCTATGACCAGCTGCTCGCGCAGCTCCGCCGAGAGGCGGCCGTCCGGGTCGCCCGTGGAGTCGGCGACCGTGCGCAGCCCGTCGCGGCTCAGTTCCGCGAAGCTCAGCACGCCGCTGTCGCCGGGCAGTCCGGGGCCGGTCAGCCAGTGCCGCGTGGACGCGTGCGTCACCCACGGGTCCAGCTCGGACTCTGTCAGGGTGATCACCGCGGAACCGGCGTCGGTCGTACTCATGGGCTCCCCCGCATGTGCTTGCTCACCGTCCCCTGGCGGAGCACGGCAGACCGACCGGGCCCAGCCCGGCAGCCGTTCCCCACTGCCCAGAACAGTACGCCGCACCACTGACAACGCCCCGGAACAGCGACGCGCGCCCGGCGACCACGCCGCGTCACCTCACAAGACGCTCGGAGCACCCCCGCGCGTTCCCTTTCCGCGGAATCCCCTCAGCCCCGTTCGGTGACCACCGCGGCCTGGGGGCGGATCGGGAGCCGGTTCACCGGGCGGCCCGTCGCGGCCCGCACGGCGGACGCGACGGCCGCCGGGGACGTCACCACCGGCACCGCGCTGACCGCCTTGGCCCCGAAGGGGGCGACGACGTCCCGTTCCTCCACCAGCCGGACGATGCGGATGTCGGGCGCGTCGAGGGCGGTCGGGAGGGCGTAACCGGTCAGGTCCGGGTGGCGGACGATGCCGCGCGGCGTGCGGAGGTTCTCCGTGAGCGCGATCCCCACGCCCTGCGTCACGCCCGCCTCGATCCTGGCCGTCAGCTGGGCAGGGTTCAGGATCCGGCCCACGTCCTGGGCGACGGCGAGTTCGACGACCCGTACGGAGCCGATCTCGATGTCGACGTCCACCACCGCACGGACCGCGCAGAAGGCCATGCCCACGAAGGCGTCGCCCTGCCCGGCCTCGTTCAGCGGCTCGGTCGGGTGCGGGCGGCACTGGGCGGTGGCCCACAGCTCCTTGCCGTCCAGCGCCTCGGTGACGGTCGTCGAGAGGACCCCGTCGTACGACGTGATCTTGCCGTCGGTGATCTGGAGCAGCTCCGTCGACATGCCGAACTTGTGCGCGAGCGGCTGGAGGAGCTGGGTGCGGACCATCTTGGCCGCGCGCTCCACCGCCCCGCCCGACACCCAGGTGTGCCGGCCGCGGCAGCCCGGGCCCGCCGGGGGCTGGTCGGTGTCGACCGGCGCCACGTGCACCTCGTCGACGCCGAGCGTCTCCTGGACGATCTGCCGGGCCAGGGTCGTGAAGCCCTGGCCGGTCTCGACGGCCGCGCACAGGACCGTGGCGACGCCGTCGTGGACCTTCACGGTCGCCGTGGAGACCTCGTCCGCGCCCTCCGCGCCGAGCATGTGCACCATGCCCACGCCGTAGCCGACACCCCGGCGCACTGCGCCCGGTTCGCCCGCGCCCTCGGGGCCGCCGGGCAGCAGCCACTCGTCCTCGGGGGTGTCCTTGGGCAGCGGCGGCAGCGGGAAGTCCCGGACGGCCTGGAGGAGTTCGGCGACCGGGGCGGGGCAGGTCACGGTCTGGCCGGTCGGCAGCACGTCGCCGGTGGCCAGGGCGTTGCGCAGCCGCACTTCCGCCGGGTCGAGGCCGGTCTTCTTGGCGATCTTGTCCATTTGCGCCTCGTAGGCGGCGCAGACCTGCATGGCGCCTTCGCCGCGTACGTGGCCGGACGGGGGGTTGTTGGTGCGGACGGCCCAGCCCTCGATGAAGGCGTTCGGGACGACGTAGGGGCCGCAGGCGAACGCGACGGCGGCGGCCAGGGCCTCGGAGGAGGTGTCGGCGTAGGCCCCCGCGTCGAGGAGGATCTGCGCCTCGACCTTGACGAGTCTGCCCTCGGCGTCGGCGTGGTGGCGGTAGCGCAGCAGGGTGGGGTGCCGGTGGACGTGGCCGAGGAAGGACTCCTCGCGCGTGGCGGTGAGTTTCACAGGGCAGCCGGTGCGCAGCGCGAGCAGGCCGAGCGGGAGCTGGAAGCCCTGGTCCTCGCGGTCTGCGGTGGCACCGGGGACTCCGGTCACGACGACCTTGACGCGCTCGGGTTCCAGGCCGAACGCGGCGGCGGCCGCGTCGCGGTCGGCGTGCGGGTCGGTGGAGGCGAGGTACAGCTCCACCCCGCCGTCCGGGCGCGGTACGGCCAGGCCGGCCTCGGCGCCGATGGGCGCGGGGTCCTGGCGTCCGATGCGGTACAGGCCCTCGACGACGATCTCGCCGGCCGCCTCCGGGTCGCCGTGGTGCAGCGGGATGTGCCGGATCAGGTTGCCGTCGGGGTGCAGCGGCTCCGCTTCGAAGGCCTGCTCCGGGTCGGTCACCGGGTCGAGCACCTCGTACTCGACGATGACGGCGGCGGCGGCCATGCGCGCGGTGTCCGGGTGGTCGGCGGCGACGGCGGCGATGGGCTCGCCGTGGTGGCGGACGACCTCGGAGGCGAAGACCGGGCGGTCGGCCCTGCCGCGGCCGTGCAGCGGTCTGCCGGGAATGTCCTCGTGGGTGACGACGGCGCGGACGCCGGGCATCTCGCGCGCGTGGGTGGTGTCGATCGACAGGATGCGCGCGTGCGGGTGCGGGGAGCGCAGCACGGCCGCCCACAGCAGGCCCTCGGCCCACAGGTCGGCGGCGTACGGGAAGGTGCCCTCCGTCTTGGCGCGGGCGTCGGCGGGCGGGAGCGAGGCGCCGATGCCGTGCGGGAGCGGTTCTGGGGCGGGGGCGGCCTCCGCGGCCTGTGCGGCCTGGGCGGTGGCTGCTTCGTTGCTCACGCGGGGCCTCCGTCCTGGCCGTAGGGCTGGTCGTGCGGTGCCGGGTCGTGCGGTTCTGGAGAGTGCGGTCCCGGGGTGTGCGGTTCCGGGGGCGCTCCGAAGGCCGACGCGTTCACGCCACCGGCGCCCGGGCCGGCCTGGTGCGGGATGCGGGCCTCGTCGGTGTCGCCGTCGGCGGGCGCCGAGTGGGCCTCGCGTTCGGCGACGACCTCCTTGACGGCGTCCACCACGCCCCGGTAGCCGGAGCAGCGGCACAGGTTGCCGCACAGCGCCTGGCGGGTCTCCAGCTCGGTGGGCGCGGGGTTGCCCTCCAGGAGGTCGTGCACGGTCATCGCCATACCGGGGACGCAGAAGCCGCACTGCACGGCGCCGCACCGCGCGAGCGCCCGCTGCACGTCCGACGGCTGCCCGTCCTCGGCCAGGCCCTCGACGGTGCGGACCTCGCTGCCGGCCGCGGTCACGGCCGGGACCAGGCAGGACGCCACGAGCCGCCCGTCGACCTGGACGTTGCACGCACCGCACTCGCCCTGCGAGCAGCCGTCCTTGGCGCCCGCGAGTCCGAGCCGCTCGCGCAGCACGTACAGCAGGGACTCGCCGATCCACGCGTCGGCGACGGGGCGTTCGGTGCCGTTGACGCTCAGGACGTAGGAGGCGAGGGGGTGTTCCTCCTGGGGCGCGGCGGGGGGTACGTCGTGGGGGGCGGCGCCGGCCGGCTCGGCGACCGTCCCGACAGCGTGGGTCTCGTCCGGGGCCGGGGTGTCCCGGCTGTCGCCGTCGGCGGCCTCCGGGCCGGTGTCGGTGTCGGCGTCCGCGAAGGGCCCGGCAGCGGGCGCTGAGGGGCCGTCGGCGGCCTCTGGCGACCCGGGGGCGTCCTCGGCGTGCTCGGAGGGCTCACCGGGGCCGGGAGCGGGCTGTGAGGCGTCCTGGTCGTCCTGCGGGGGCGCGGCGGCCTCCGGGTGTGCCTCGGGCCCGGGTTCCCCGGGGAACTCGCCGGGGGTCTCGGGGTACGGCTGCCCGGTCGCGTGGCCGTCGGGGGCGGACGCCTCCGGGCCGTGCTCGGGGAAGTCGGAGGGCTCGAACCCGTGACCGGTCCCGTGGCCGGTCCCGGCATCGGGCCCGTGGTCGGCGAAACGGGACGGCTCCGCCGTGTGCCCGGCCGCCGCCGTACCGGGCTCCTCCGGCGCGTACTCCGACGGCCCAGGAGCGTGATCCGTGCCGGGAGCCTCCGGCGCGTGGCCGGCGAGCGCGGACGGCTCCGGCTCATGGCCGAACCCGCCGGGCGGGTGCGCGGGGCCGGTGTCCTCGTCGGATCCCGGCGCGTGGGCGTCCTGCGGGTGCGCGGGGCCGGCCTCGTCCGGGCCCGCCTCCCGCGGCAGCGGCCCGGCGGCCTGCTGCTCCGGCGCGTATCCGGAGGCCGGTCCGGCGTCGCCCTGCCGTTCGTGGTCGTGCTCGTGACCGTGCTCGTGGGGGTAGGCCGCGTGGGCCTCCTCCTGCCCGGCCGGCTCCTGCGGGTCCTGCCCCCACGGCCGGCCCGCGGCCTGGGTCGCCCAGGGGGCGGGCGCGCCGCCGGGCAGCGTGGCCGGCGGGGTGCCGCCCCACTGCTCGACCAGCGAGGACGTGGTGAACTCGCCCGACTCGTCCGGAAGGTCGCCCCCGGCGACGGGGATGGACCACTGCCCGGTCACGTCATGGCCGGGCGCGGTCCCGGCCGCCGGGTTCTCCTCGAAGTTCCACTGCCCGGTCGCCCCGGGGTTGTACGTGAACCGGTCGTCGCCGCCGTGCTGCGGCGCCGTCGCGTCGGGGCCGTAGGGCGCCCCGGGGTCGTACGGCGCATCGGGACCGCCGTACGGCTGCTCGGGGACGTCGTGGCCCTGCTGGTGGTGCGCGCCGTGCTCGTTTCCGTGCTGCGGGTGCCCGGCGTCGGGGTCGTGCCACTGCGCCCCGTCGACCGGTGCGCCCGGCACGGGCCACGCGCCCGTGGCCGCCGGGTCGGTGCCGGCCGTGGAGGCGGGGTTGACCGTTATCTGCGGCGGCACGTAGCCGTGGCCGGGCGCGGCCAGGGGGCTGTCTGCGGCCAGCAGGGCGTCGACGCCCCCCTCGGGGAGTTCGACGAAGGCCGTGGCGCCGTCGTCGTACTCTCCCTGGGGCAGCGGGTCCCAGCGGCTGCCGCCCCGGGGCGTGCCCTCTCCGTGCTGGTCGTCGGTCACGACAGCGCCCTCCCCAGTGCTCGTCGGGCCAGCGCGGCGACGGTGCGCCGCAGGTGCAGTACGGCGGGCGGAAGCTGTGCGACCGAGCCGTCCTCGGCCGGCGCCGCGTCGGGGATGCAGGCCGCGGCGACGTACTCCCCGAAGGCGTTCAGCGCCTCCGGGACGAGCGCCCGGTTGTTGTCCCAGTCGATGAGGCCGGCCACCCACTGCTCGGCCTCCAGGGGCCGCAGCGCCATCGGCGCTATGGCGCCCACCGCGCAGCGCACACCCCGGCGCGCCGGGTCCAGGACCAGGGCCACGGACGCCACCGCCCGCCCCGGGCCGGTCCGGCCGGTCGCCTTCAGGAAGACCTGCGGGGCGTGCAGCAGCGGCACGCGCACGAAGCCGATGAGTTCGCCGGCGCGCAGCATGTCCATCCCGGCCAGCAGGTGCGAGACCGGGATCTCCCGGCGGGCTCCGCCCGGGCCCGCGATAATCAGGGTCGCCTCCAGGGCCGCCAGCACCGGCAGCGCGTCCCCCGTGGGGGCGGCGGAGGCGATGTTGCCGCCCAGGGTGCCCGCGTTGCGGATGTGCGGCGGGCCCGCGGCGCGCGCGGCGGCGGCGAGCGCCGGGATCAGGGCCGCGAAGTCGGGGCGGCCCATGCGCGCGTGCGTGAGGCCCGCGCCGAGCAGCGCGTGACCGTCCAGGTACTGCCAGCCGCGGATCTCGCTGATCCTGCCCAGTCCCACCAGCGCGGCGGGCCTGAGCTGCCCGGAGTTGACGGCGGCCATCAGGTCGGTGCCGCCCGCGACGGGCACGGCGGCGGGCATGGCGGTGAGCGCCGCGACGGCCTCGTCCAGGGTCGTGGGCAGCGTGACGGCCTGCCCCGCCTGCGGTGCGTGCGTGGTCAAACCGGCTGCCCCTTCCCGCTGCCCCACCTGGTCCCACCTGTGCTGCCGTACGGTACGTGCTGACAGGGCGGACGTGGCAACTCTGGCACATCTTGGCGAGAGCCGAAGACACGGGTCCGCTAGGAGGCATTCGCCCACCTCACCGGCAAGATGGTCCGTTTTCGCACAGGTTCACCAGTGGATGCCGATTGGCACTTTCGGTGACCCTTGTGCGCTTTTTCCGTGGCCTGTTCGAGCTGTTCGGACGCGACGGGCGGCAGGAGGGGGCACCGGCCGTCGAGACCGCCGGCCCTACCGGCTGGGCGGCGGGCCGTCGATCGGGCGGCCCAGCACCCCGGGGCGCCGTTGCCAGGGCAGCGGGCCCGCCGGGGGCCGGTAGGCCACGCCGAGGGCGTCCAGCCGCCGGTAGTGGGCGGCCATCCGGCGTTCGAAGCCGGCGAAGTCCCGTGCCTCCGGGGCCGGCAGGGCGCTCCAGGCGACCTCCGCGAAGGCCGCGAGGCGGGGGAAGGCCTGGTAGTCCACGCGCGCGTGGTCCTCCATCACCTCGGTCCACAGGTTGGCCTGCGTGCCCAGCACGTGGCGGGCCTCCTCGGGCGTCAGCTCCGGTGGAACGGGCTCGAACCGGTAGACGTCCTCCAGGGTGCGCACCCACCCGATCGGTACCGGCTCCTCGGGGCCCGCGTCCTGACGGTGGTCCAGGTACACGTGCTGCTCGGGGCACATGACGACGTCGTGGCCGGCCCGGGCGGCGGCGATGCCTCCCGCGTTGCCCCGCCAGGAGGACACGGCTGCGCCCTCGGCCAGGCCGCCCTCCAGGATCTCGTCCCAGCCGATCAGCCGGCGGCCGCGCTCGGCGAGCCAGGTGCCGAAGTGCCCGATGAACCAGGACTGGAGCCCGTCCTCGTCCGCGAGGCCGAGCTCCCTGATCCGCGCCTGGGCCGTCTCCGAGCGCCGCCACTGGTCCTTGGGGCATTCGTCGCCTCCGACGTGGACGAACTCCGAGGGGAACAGCGCGAGCACTTCCTCGAAGACGCCCTCGTAGAAGCGCAGGGTGTTGTCAGTGGGGGCGAGTACGTTCGGGTTGATTCCCCAGGTGTCCCAGACGCAGAGGGAGGCCGTGTCGACGACGTCGGTGTTGCCGAGTTCCGGGTACGCGGCGATGGCGGCCTGCGAGTGGCCCGGTACGTCGATTTCGGGGACGACGGTGATATGCCGCTCGGCGGCGTAGGCGACGATCTCCCGGATGTCGTCCTGGGTGTAGTAGCCGCCGTGCGGCTTGTCCTCCCACAACGGCGAGGCCCGGTGGCCGGTTTTGGTCCGGGCGCGCCAGGAGCCGGTCTGCGTCAGCCGCGGATGCCGCTCGATCTCGATGCGCCAGCCCTGGTCGTCCGTCAGGTGGAAGTGGAAGACGTTGAGTTTGTGCGCCGCCATCAGATCGAGGTAACGCAGGACGCCTTCCTTGGGCATGAAGTGCCGGGCGACGTCGAGCATCAGGCCGCGCCAGCGGAACCGGGGTCCGTCCTCGATCGCCAGGTGCGGCACGGTCCAGGAGCGGTCGCGGCCGAGCGGGGCCCTGCGGTACGCGTCGGGACCGAGGAGCTGCCGCAGGGTCTGGGCACCCCAGAAGACACCGGCCGCGCCGCCGCCCTCGATGAGGACGCCGTTCCCGTCGCTCACGAGGCGGTACTCCTCGGTGCCGAGCCCGGGCCCGAGTCGCAGCACGATGCCGCCCTCGGCCTCACCGGGCTCCCGCCCCTCGCCCAGCGGCAGGCCGGTGGCCTGCCGGAGGGTGGCGCTCAGCCAGCGGCCGACGCCTTCCGTCCCGGTGCCGGCGTGGATCCGGGAGTGGCGCGTCAGCCGCACCTCGCCGGAACCGGCGACGGCACCGCGGGGCGCCGGGATCAGTTCGGTCACGTCAGTCCTTCACCGCGCCGCCCAGCCCGGAGACCAGACGGCGCTGTACGAGTACGAAGAAGACCAGGACGGGGACCGTCATCACCGTGGAGGCGGCCATGACACCGCCCCAGTCCGGGTCGTCGGGCTTGTAGAAGACGAGCAGGGCCATCGGCAGCGTCGACTGCGAGGTGTCGCTGATGATGAACGACTTGGCGAACAGGAAGTCGTTCCATGCGGAGATGAACGAGAACACGCTGGTGGCCACGAGACCCGGCAGGACGAGGGGGAAAAGGATCTGCCAGAGGAATCGCGCCCTGCTCGCCCCGTCGATGTACGCGGCCTCCTCCAGGGCCTCCGGAACGGCTTTCACGAACCCCCTGAGCATCCAGATCGCGAAGGGCAGGGAGAAGGCGATGTGGGGCAGGATCAGCGAACCCAGGGTGTTCAGCTGACCGGCGTCCCGCATGAGGAAGAACAAGGGGATCGTCAGAGCTTCCACGGGCACCATCTGGGCCACCAGAAACATGATCAGAAGGGTGGTCCGGAGGCGGAAGCGGAATCGCGTGACGGCGGTCGCGGCGAGAAACGCGATGAGGGCCGAAGCGATCACGACACAGCCCGCCACGAGAAGGCTGTTGAGGAAGTAGCGGCCGAATTCCTGCTGCCCGAAGACGCGTCGGAAGGATTCCAGGGAGGGCGCGAGCGTCCACGGTCTGGGCTCGCTCGACTCGATCTCCCCGGCCGGCTTGAAGGCGCTGAGCACCATCCAGTAGAGGGGGAAGGCGACCACGACCGCGATCAGCAGGGCGGAGGCCTCGGCGGCCAGTCGGCCCGGGCGGCGCACTCGGGCGCGGAGCGGATTCACAGCTCCTCCCCCTGCCGGCGCAGCAGCCGCAGGTACACCAGCGTGACGGCGAGCAGGATCAGCAGCATGACGACGCCGATCGCGGAGCCGAGGCCGTACTGCGAGGACGCGAAGGCCTGCTGGTAGGCGTAGACGTTGAGGACCAGGTTCTGGCCGGCGATGCCGCCGCCGTTGGTCATGACGTAGATCTGGGTGAAGACCTTGAAGTCCCAGATGACCGACTGGATGGTGACGACGACCAGGATCGGCCGGAGCATCGGGGCGAGTACGGAGCGCCAGATGCGCCACTGCGAGGCACCGTCGAGGGAGGCGGCCTCCAGTACGTCGACGGGTACGGCGCGGATCCCCGCATACACGGTCACCATCACGAACGGGAAGGAGCACCAGACCACTTCGAGCAGGACGAGGAAGAACGCGCTGAAGCGGCCGTACGTCCACGAGTGGTCGCCGAGGCCCAGCATCCGGTTGACGGGGCCGAAGTCCGGGTCGAAGAGGAACAGCCAGACGGTCGAGCCGGTCACCGCCGGGGTCGCCCACGCGCCCAGCGCGGCCAGCATCAGCGCGAGCCTCGGCAGGGCCCGCACCCGCGTGAGGAGCACGGCCAGGGCGCAGCCGACCACGAGGGTGGAGACGACACAGGCCGCCGCGAACAGCACGGTGGCGAGCAGCACCTGCCAGAACTGCGGGTCCCCGAACAGCTCGGCGTAGTTCCCGAACCCCTCGAAGCTGGTTGGCTCACCACCGCTGACCTGAGCCTGGGTGTACTGGAAGAAGGAGATCAGCCCGAGCTGGTAGATCGGGTAGACGAGCAGCCCCCCGAGCACGCCGAGCGCGGGCGCGAGGTACAGCCAGGGGGTCCAGCCACCGGACACGAGCGGGGACGCACGTCCGGATGCCGAAGCGCCCGACGGCCGGCTCTCGTGCGGTGGCCGTGCGGCACGCGCCCGGGCCGCCCCCGCCCCGGCGTCTTCCCCGGCAGGGGTTTCACCCGCGTCCACGCCGGTGCCGACCGCATCGCCGGCGGCCGGTCCGCCCCCGGCCGAAGCACCTCCGGCCTTCAACGGGCCGATTCCCTCCGCCGCACCCCCGGCTCCGGCACCGTCGGTGTCCGTCGTCTCCGCGTGGTCGTTCACCCGGCTCACCCCGCGGAGCCGAACGCGGCGTTCATCTTCTTCGCGGCGTCGCCGGAGGCCTGCGTGACGTCCTTCTTGCCGCTGATGACCTCCTGGAACATCGTCGGCAGGACGAGGGAGGAGTCGATCTGGGCCCAGGCGGGTGACGCGGGGACGAACTTGGTGCCGGCGGCAAGGGTCCGCACGAAGGGCTTCACGAACGGCTCCTGCCGGGCGGCCTGCTGGCGGACGTCCGTGAAGGTCGGCAGGAAGCCCATCGCCTCGAAGAGTTCGCTCTGCGTCTTCTTGGAGGCGAGCTGCTCCATCAACTCAACGGCGAGCGTGCGGTGCGAGGTGCTCTTCAGGACGCCGATGTTGTTGCCGCCCGCGAAGGCCGGCGCGATCGAGCCGGCCTTCACGCCGGGCAGCGGGACGACGGCGTACTTGCCCTTGACCTTCCCGGCCTCGACGGCGGTGTGGCTGAAGTCGCCGCCGATGGCCATGCCGGCCTTGCCCGCGGCGAACGCGGAGATCGTGTCGTTGCCGCCCATGCCCGCACACTTGGCGGCCGGGCAGTTGTCGTCGCCGAACAGGGACGTGTAGGCCTTGATGCCCTTGCGTGCATCGGGGCTGTCGATGCCGGACGCGTACGAGCCGCCCTTGCCGCTCGCGATCTCACCGCCGACCGCCCACACGAACGGCATCGCGCCGTAGGTGTAGGCGCCGCCGACGACCAGCCCGTACAGCTCGGGCTTCGCGGCGCGTATCTCGCGGGCGGTGGAGGCGAGTTCGTCCATGGTCTTCGGGACGGACAGGCCGAGCTCCTTGAAGACGTCCGTGCGGTAGTAGAGCGCGCGGACGCCGACGTAGAAGGGGGCGCCGTAGAGCTTGCCGTCCACCGTCACCGACTGTCTGGCCGTCGGGTCGGTGTCCTTCGCCTCGCTCCAGTCGCCGAACTCCTGCGTGACGTCGAGGAGTCCGCCGTCCTTCACGTAGCCGGCCGTGTCGGTGTTGCCGTACTCCATCACGTCGGGCGCGGAGGCGGGGTCGTTGAAGGCGGCCTTGACGCGCTGGGCGCGGGTGTCGACCGGGATGTACTCGACGTCGACCTTCGCGCCCTTGTGGGCCTTCTCGAAGCCGGCGACGACGGAGTCGACGACCTTCTCCTTGGGGGCGTTGCCGACCTCCTGGAAGAGCCACACGCGCAGCGTGCCGGTCTTCTCGTCCTTGCCGGAGGAGGAGTTCGAGGAGGTCTGGGGCGCGCACCCGGCGGCGAGGAGAGCGGCGAGCGCGGTTAGCCCGGCACATCGGACGGACAGCTTCATGGAGTGCTCCTCCGAGAGAGTGTTGCAACATGCGCAATGAAGGTTTCGCTGTGCACAACACATCGGAGGCTAGGGACTGCATGAACACGCCCACAAGAGGTCTCAACCACTCTGTGACCGGCAGACGCACCCCGTGCAACGCCCGGACAGCACAAAAGCCCCCAGGGCGCGCAAAACGCGCCCTGGGGGCTTCACGCCCCGCGGGCAGGGCCTACTTGTCGCCCTTGTCGTCGTCCCCGGAGCTCATGGACTCGTAGATCTCCTTGCACATGGGACACACGGGGTACTTCTTCGGGTCGCGGCCGGGCACCCAGACCTTGCCGCACAGCGCCACGACGGGGGTACCGTCGAGGGCGCTCGCCATGATCTTGTCCTTCTGGACGTAATGGGCGAAGCGCTCGTGGTCACCGTCACCGTGGGAGGTCTGCGGCGTCGGCTCAACGAGGGTCCCCGTACCAGTCCCGCGCTCGGGCTCGAGAGTGCTCATAGGGCCAAGGGTACTGAAGCTCACACCCATCAGTTGAGCGAAGGGTCGTCCGGGTACGTCGCGACCATCGCCAGCTCGCTGCGCTGGCGGCGCAGCACCTCGCGCCAGAGCCGCTCGGGAGCCGGGGACGAGACGTCGCCGGGCTCCGACTCGACGACGTACCACGCGCCGTCCACCAGCTCGTCCTCCAGCTGGCCCGGGCCCCAGCCGGCGTACCCGGCGAAGATGCGCAGGGAGCCGAGGGCCGAGGCCAGCAGCTCCGGCGGGGCCTCCAGGTCGACCAGGCCGATCGCGCCGTGCACCCGGCGCCAGCCCAGCGGGCCGGCCTCGCCGGACGCGCCGCCGGGAACGACCGCGACCCCGAGGGCCGAGTCCAGCGACACCGGACCGCCCTGGAACACGACACCCGGTTCCACGGCGAGATCCCCCCACCCCTCCAGGATGTCGCCCACGTCCACCGGGGTGGGGCGGTTCAGGACGACACCGAGGGAGCCCTCCTCGTCGTGGTCGAGGAGCAGCACCACCGCGCGGTCGAAGTTGGGGTCCGCCAGGGCGGGGGTGGCCACGAGCAACCGCCCTGTGAGCGAGGACACCTCGGTCATGGCAGACATGATCCCGCATTCTCCCTTCGCTTGGGGAGGCAATGCGGCACAGGGAGGGAACGCAGCTCAGGGCGCACTGATGCGCCCCACGCGCACGAAACCGGCCGTGACCCCACGTGCCCGGCACGGAACGGTTCGTGTTGTGACGAAGCTATGACGTGGCTGGGTCTCACTCAGGCTTACAGAAGGGGGGTGGTGGGCGATTACCCTTTCCCTCCTGGCCCCTGCCCGACTCCACGGAACGCGAGATTCATGACCGTCAACGACGATGTCCTGCTTGTCCACGGCGGAACCCCGCTGGAGGGCGAGATCCGTGTCCGCGGTGCGAAGAACCTCGTACCGAAGGCCATGGTGGCGGCGCTGCTGGGCAGCGCTCCGAGCCGACTGCGCAATGTTCCGGACATCCGCGACGTTCGGGTCGTACGGGGTCTGCTGCAGCTGCACGGTGTGACGGTCCGTCCGGGTGACGAGCCCGGCGAACTGGTGATGGACCCGACGCGCGTGGAGAGCGCCAACGTCGCTGACATCGATGCCCACGCCGGTTCCAGCCGTATCCCGATCCTGTTCTGCGGCCCGCTGCTGCACCGCCTCGGCCATGCCTTCATCCCCGGCCTCGGCGGCTGCGACATCGGCGGCCGGCCCATCGACTTCCACTTCGACGTGCTGCGCCAGTTCGGCGCCCGCATCGAGAAGCGGGACGACGGCCAGTACCTGGAGGCGCCGCAGCGGCTGCGCGGCACGAAGATCCGGCTGCCGTACCCGTCCGTGGGCGCGACCGAGCAGGTGCTGCTGACGGCCGTCCTCGCGGAGGGCGTCACCGAGCTGTCCAACGCGGCCGTCGAGCCGGAGATCGAGGACCTCATCTGCGTGCTGCAGAAGATGGGCGCGATCATCGCGATGGACACCGACCGGACGATCCGGATCACCGGTGTCGACAAGCTCGGCGGCTACACCCACCACGCCCTGTCGGACCGGCTGGAGGCCGCGTCCTGGGCGTCGGCGGCGCTGGCGACCGAGGGCAACATCTACGTCCGCGGCGCGCAGCAGCGCTCGATGATGACGTTCCTGAACACCTACCGGAAGGTGGGCGGGGCCTTCGAGATCGACGACGAGGGCATCCGCTTCTGGCACCCCGGCGGGCAGCTGAAGTCCATCGCGCTGGAGACGGACGTCCACCCGGGCTTCCAGACGGACTGGCAGCAGCCGCTGGTGGTGGCGCTGACGCAGGCCACGGGCCTGTCCATCGTCCACGAGACGGTCTACGAGTCCCGGCTCGGCTTCACGTCCGCGCTGAACCAGATGGGCGCGCACATCCAGCTCTACCGCGAGTGCCTGGGCGGCTCCGACTGCCGCTTCGGCCAGCGCAACTTCCTCCACTCGGCGGTCGTCTCGGGCCCGACGAGGCTCCAGGGCGCGGATCTCGTCATCCCCGACCTGCGGGGCGGCTTCTCGTACCTCATCGCGGCGCTGGCGGCCCAGGGCACGTCCCGGGTCCACGGCATCGGCCTGATCAACCGCGGCTACGAGAACTTCATGGAGAAGCTCATGGAGCTCGGCGCGAAGGTGGAGCTGCCGGGCAAGGCGCTCGGGTAGTCCTCACGAAGACGCCCAAAGGGGCGGCCACCCGGTTCGGGTGGCCGCCCCTTTGATGTCCCTCACTGTGGTTCGCACACCGCCGGCGTGCGAACGGCAGGGTTACTTGCCCTTGGCCGCTTCCTTGAGCTTCGAGCCCGCGGAGACCTTCACGCTGTAGCCGGCGGGGATCTGGATGGGCTCGCCGGTCTGCGGGTTGCGGGCGGTGCGAGCGGCACGGTGGGTGCGCTCGAAGGTCAGGAAGCCGGGGATGGTGACCTTCTCGTCGCCCTTGGAGACGATGTCGCCGACGACGTCGGCGAACGCGGCCAGCACGGCGTCGGCGTCCTTGCGGGTCACCTCGGCGCGGTCGGCCAGCGCGGCCACCAGCTCACTGCGGTTCATGTTGTTACTCCCGTGTTCATCTTGCCGTTGAGGCGTCAGATCGAAGCCGATGCTGCCAGGGTCCTCGATGAGTCCCCGGACCCGGGTCCGTCGTCAGACCCTCGCGCCCAGGGACGCATCCTGCCCCTACCTGCGGCGGGAAAGCCAATCCGGCACCCGCTGGAGTCGTGAGAACACCCTTGGGGAGTCACACGAAAAGAGGGCCTGAGCCTGGCGCCACGATAGCTGCGCTGCTGACAGGGTTCTTGCGACGCGCCGGGTTCCGGGCCGCCGTGGGGTTACTCACAGTCCGGTGCCGGGCCCCGTCGGGGGCCCGGCCCGGCCTGGGCCTCAGACCCCGGACGGGCTGCCCGCCGTCGCGCCGACGGCCTTGGCGGCCTCCCGCACGGCGCCGGCGACCGCGCCCGCGACCTTGTCGTTGAAGACGCTCGGGATGATGTAGTTCGGGTTCAGCTCGTCCTCGGTCACCACGTCCGCGAGGGCCGTCGCGGCGGCCAGCATCATCTCGGTGTTGACCGTACGGGACTGCGCGTCCAGCAGGCCGCGGAAGACACCCGGGAAGACCAGCACGTTGTTGATCTGGTTCGGGAAGTCCGAGCGGCCGGTGGCGACAACGGCCGCGGTCTGGCGGGCGATTGCCGGGTCGACCTCGGGGTCGGGGTTCGCAAGCGCGAACACGATGGCGCCGTCGGCCATGGCGGCCACGTCGTCGCCGTCGAGGACGTTCGGGGCGGAGACGCCGATGAAGACGTCGGCGCCGCGCACGGCCTCCTTGAGCGTGCCCGTGAGGCCCTCGGGGTTGGTGTTGTCGGCGATCCAGCGCAGCGCCGAGTCCGGGGCGGCGTCCACGAGGTCCTCGCGGCCCGCGTGCACGACGCCGTGGATGTCGGCGACGACGGCGTTCTTCACGCCCGCGGCGAGCAGCAGCTTCAGGATGGCCGTACCGGCCGCGCCGGCGCCGGACATGACGACCCGGATGTTCTCCATGGCCTTGCCGGCGACGCGAAGTGCGTTGGTGAGCGCGGCGAGGA
Organism: Streptomyces sp. SID5643; assembly: GCF_009872555.1. NCBI lineage: Bacteria > Bacillati > Actinomycetota > Actinomycetes > Kitasatosporales > Streptomycetaceae > Streptomyces > Streptomyces sp. SID5643. The sequence goes on along the minus strand of NZ_WWIC01000141.1, from coordinate 29,752 downwards.
CCACGATCGCGGTGCCGTGCTGGTCGTCGTGGAAGACGGGGATGTCCAGGGCCTCGCGCAGCCGGGCCTCGATCTCGAAGCAGCGCGGGGCGGAGATGTCCTCCAGGTTGATGCCCGCGAAGCCGGGGGCGATCGCCTTGACGATCTCGACGATCGCGTCGGTGTCCTGGGTGTCGAGGCAGATCGGCCAGGCGTCGATGCCGGCGAACCGCTTGAAGAGGGCCGCCTTGCCCTCCATGACGGGCAGCGCGGCCTTCGGGCCGATGTTGCCCAGGCCCAGCACGGCGGAGCCGTCCGTCACGACCGCAACGGAGTTGCGCTTGATGGTGAGGCGGCGGGCGTCCTCGGGGTTCTCGGCGATCGCCATGCAGACGCGGGCGACGCCCGGCGTGTAGACCATGGACAGGTCGTCACGGTTGCGGATGGGGTGCTTGGACGCCATCTCGATCTTGCCGCCGAGGTGCATGAGGAAGGTCCGGTCCGAGACCTTGCCCAGGGTGACGCCCTCGATGCCGCGGAGTTCCTCGACGATCTCGTCCGCGTGCGCGGTCGACGTGGCCGCGATGGTGACGTCGATACGGAGCTTCTCGTGACCGGACGCGGTGACGTCGAGGCCGGTCACCGAGCCTCCGGAGGACTCCACGGCGGTGGTGAGCTGCGAGACGGCGGTTCCGCTCGCGGGCACCTCCAGCCGGACCGTCATCGAGTAGGAGACGCTGGGCGCCGTTGCCATGGCCGACTTCCTCTGCTTTCACCTGACGCTGAGTTGTGCCGTCCGATCGTCGCACCTACCGCTGAGTAGCAGGTAGCCGCCCTCGATTGCGAACTTTTTGTTCGCGGAATGGGGCAGCAAAAGAGACCCACGTCACGCGGACGTGGGTCTCTTCTCAGTCAGGTGGCACCGACCCGCCATGCTCGCCTCGCGGCAAGTGGTCGCTCGTAGCGACGAAGGTTGGGCCCGGGGGCTTGGATCGGGCCGGTGCCACATCCAGGCTAACAAACAGATCCCGTAAGGCCATTCCCGTACCGGGAGTTCATTTCGCCGGCAAGTGGGTAACCCGGCTCAGTCCCTGAGCAGGTCCGGGATTCCCACCCCGTCGGGCTCGTCCCGCTCGGCCGAGACGACCGTGAGCTGCTGGGTGGCCCGGGTCAGCGCGACGTAGAGGACGCGCAGGCCGGCCGGGGACTCGTCGGCGATCTCCGCCGGGGAGACCACGACCGTCGCGTCGTACTCCAGACCCTTCGCCTCCAGGCTGCCGAGCGCCACGACCCGGTCGCCGAGGCCGGCCAGCCAGCGGCGGGCCTCCTCGCGGCGCTGCATGGCGACGACCACACCGACCGTGCCGTCGACACGCTCCAGCAGCCGGGCCGCCTCGTCGCGGACGGTCGCGCCCAGCGTGTCCTCCACGACGGTGAAGCGGGGTTCCACGCCGGTGGAGCGGACCGCCTTCGGTGACACGGAGCCGGGCATGGCGAGGGCGAGGACCTTCGCGGCCAGGTCGGCGATCTCGGCCGGGTTGCGGTAGTTCACCGTGAGTTCGAAGCGCCGGCGGGGGCGGGTGCCGAGGGCCTCGTCACGGGCCTGGGCCGCCTCGTCCGGGTCGGACCAGGAGGACTGGGCCGGGTCGCCGACGACCGTCCAGGTGGCGTGCCGGCCACGGCGGCCGACCATGCGCCACTGCATCGGGGTGAGGTCCTGGGCCTCGTCGACGATGACGTGGGCGTACTCGACGCGTTCCTGCGCGAGGCGTTCGGCGCGCTCGCGCTGCGACTCCTCGCGCACCGGCATCAGCTCCTCCAGGCCGGTGAGCTGGTCGAGCGGGTCGAGTTCGCGTTTCCTGCGAGGGCGGGCCGGAGCGCCGAGGACGGCCTGGAGCTCGTCGAGCAGGGCGATGTCGTGCACCGAGCGGCCCTCGCGCTTGAGGGAACGGGCGACCTTGCGGACCTCGCCGGGGTTGAGGATCCGGCGGGCCCAGCGGCCGAGGCGCCGTTCGTCGGCCATGGCGTCCAGGACCACAGCCGGGGTCAGCTCCGGCCACCAGGCGTCGAGGAAGGCGATGAAGGCGTCCTCGGAGGTGATGTCCTCGTCGAAGGAGGAGCGCAGCTCGGCCGCGAGCTCCGGGTCGCTGTGCCGGCCGGCCGCGCCGGACCGCTCCCACAGGGCGTCCAGGAGGAGCTTGCGGGCGCGGGGGCGCAGCAGGTTCACGGGGGCGGTGCCGCCGAGGGCGGAGCGGCGGATGCCGTCCAGCTCCCGGGCCTCCAGTTCCAGGCGGCGGCCGAAGGCGACCACGCGCAGCCGCTCCGGCGGATCGTTCAGCTCCAGGGCGCCGCGCGCGGCCTTACGCAGCACCTTGAGCATGCGCGAGGAGCCCTTGGCGCGGGCCACGGACGGGGAGTCGTAGAGCGTGGCCTCGCTGCCCTCGACCAGGGAGCCGATGGCGCGGATGGCGACCTGGCCCTCCTCGCCGAGGGAGGGCAGCACACCCTCGGTGTAGGCGACGAGCAGCGGGGTCGGCGAGACGATCAGGATGCCGCCCGCGTACCGGCGCCGGTCCTGGTAGAGGAGGTAGGCGGCGCGGTGCAGGGCGACGGCGGTCTTGCCGGTGCCGGGACCGCCCTCGACGTACGTCACGGAGGCGGCGGGGGCGCGGATGACCAGGTCCTGCTCGGCCTGGATGGAGGCGACGATGTCGCGCATGGTGTGGCTGCGGGCCTGGCCGAGCGCGGCCATCAGGGCGCCGTCGCCGATGACGGGCAGCTCACCGCCGTCGAGGTACGCCGTCAGCTCGGGACGCATCAGGTCGTCCTCGACGCCCAGCACCCGGCGGCCCTTGGAGCGGATGACGCGGCGGCGGACGACCCGGCCGGGGTCGACCGGGGTGGAGCGGTAGAAGGGGGCGGCGGCCGGGGCACGCCAGTCGATGACCAGCGGCGCGTAGTCCTGGTCGAGGACGCCGATGCGGCCGATGTGCAGGGTCTCGGCGATGTCGGCGGTGTTGTCGGGGCGCACGGCGCCCTCCGCCGGCTCGATGGCGGTGTACGCCCCGTCGGGGCCCTTCTTGCCGTCCTTGCCGGTCAGCAGGTCGATCCGGCCGAAGAGGAAGTCCTCGAACTCGTTGTTGAGCCGGCTGAGGTGGATGCCCGCGCGGAAGACCTGCGCGTCCCGCTCGGCGAGTGCGCCGGGGGTGCCGACCTGCCCGCGCCGGGCCGCGTCCTGCATCAGGAACTCCGCCTCGTGGATCTTCTCCTCAAGGCGCCGGTACACCCGGTCGAGGTGTTCCTGTTCGACGCCGATCTCCCGGTCACGAACCGAATCGTGCACCGAACCGACCGCGTCTTGTCTGTGAGCCTGAGCGGCCACCGGGCCCCCTTCTGACGTGCTGGGCAGCCGTCAACCGTACGCGAAGGGGACCCCTGGAAGCTACGGGCCGGCGGCAGGCGCGGGATCTGTTGCCCCCATGGCGCCCGCCGTACGGCCGAACAGTCCTATGCGTCGACCTCGACGAGCCGCTTGCCGTCGAAGGTGACGACCTCGAAGTGGTCGATCTCGTTCGGCTCGAAGGCGGCGCCGCCCTGGACGTACAGGGGCTCCTTGGCCTTGTCGGACTTGGCGTCCGGCAGGCCGTAGCCCCACTCCGGGACGGACCAGGAGGAGAGGGTCTCGCGCTCGCCGTTCTTGCCGACCGCGACGAGGGCGCACTTCAGCGGGCCCTTGACGTTCTTCAGCTCCAGGACCATGCCCGTGCCCCAGTCCTTCTTCTGGACGGCGACGGTGGCGGAGACCTTGGTGTTCGGGTCGGTGGCGCTGATCTTGTCGGAGATGCCGTCGAAGGCGGCCTTGGCGGGGCTGGCCGCGAGCGGGCGGTTCTCCGCGCCGTCACCGCCGTCGCCGCCGTTGGTCGCGACCGCGACGAACGGGCCGCCGATGATCAGCGCGCCGGCCGCGGCCACCATGTAGAGGCTGCGGCGGCGCTTCTGGGCGCGGCGGTCGGCGACCTCGTCGACCAGCTTCTCCACCAGGCGCGGCCGTGGCTTCGCGGACAGGGAATCGCCGATCGCGGGTGTGCTGCCGGAGCCGGGGAGGTCGGCGAGGGCCGCGAGCATCGGCTCCATGCCGGCCAGTTCGTCGAGCTGCTGGGCGCACCATTCGCAGGTGGCGAGGTGGGCTTCGAAGGCGGTCGCTTCGGCGTCGTCGAGGATGCCGAGGGCGTAGGCGCCGACGGTCTCGTGCTCGTTCGGCACCGGAGATTCCTGCATGGGGCCAGACATACCCATGCCTCCCGTACCGAACCCTTGGTTACCCCCGTAAACACTCATCACGCCGTCACCCCCCGCTCCTCCAGTGCCAGCTTCATCGAACGCAGGGCGTAGAACACCCTGGAGCGGACGGTGCCGCTGGGTATGCCCAGGGTCTCGGCCGCCTCATTGACGGTACGCCCCTTGAAATACGTCTCGACGAGCACCTCCCGGTGGGCGGGCGTCAGGTCGTCGAGTGCGTCCGAGAGAGTCATCAGCCACAGCGCCTTGTCGATCTCGTCCTCCGCGGGGATGACCTCCAGCGGCGACGGGTCGACCTCCTGCGGCCGGGCCTGCCGGCTGCGGTGGCCGTCGATGACGATGCGCCGGGCGACCGTCACCAGCCAGGGGCGTACCGATCCGGTCGCTCTGTTGAGCTGACCGGCGTTCTTCCAGGCACGGATGAGCGTCTCCTGGACGACGTCCTCGGCGCGCTGCCGGTCGCCGGCGACCAGGCGCAGGACGTATGCCAGCAGGGGTCCGGCGTGTTCGCGATAGAGCGCACGCATCAGCTCCTCATCGGGTTCCGAGGGCTGGGACATGCGATGTCGGGCCCTCGGTGCACGTTCATTGGCCACGACGGAATCCTTGCGCACGCCCACCTCCGGTGTCCGGGGGTTCCCCCAGTCGGTCGCTCCACAAGCCGTACGGACGCGAGCCGTTGGGTGTTCAAAGAGACGTGACAGATTTCTTCGGGATGACGTGACGAGCTGGACATGGGGTTACATTCCCACCCCGCGTTCTTTACATTTCCGCCACATCGGCAACTTCGAGCCAGCCCTTCCCTACGGTGGCGTAGGTAAACGGCATGTAATCGAAATCACTTCGACAGCGCGGTCGCAGAAGTCGCATTTAGGACACGGAAATTGAGTGCACGGACCACTCAATTCCGTTTCAGGCGCGGGAGAGTGCCGCGCGGCGACGGTGCCGGGCGACCCTTTCGCGGTTCCCGCAGATCTCACTGGAGCACCAGCGCCTCCTGCGGCCCCGGGAGGTGTCGAGGTACACGATGGGGCAGTTGTCGCCTTCGCACTGGCGCAGGGCCGCGCGGGCGACGGGGTCGGTCAGCAGGTCCACGGCGTCCCGGGCGACGACCGCGAGCAGGGCGGCGCAGCCGGGCGGGCCGTCCAACCGCCGCAGGAGCCGGCCGTCTTCGCCGCGGACCGCGCGCGGGGCCGGGGGCGCGGTGCGGGCCAGGTCGTTGACGCGGGCGAGGGCGAGGTCGTACGTCGCGACGCCGGGTCTCGGCCGGCAGCGGACCAACCGGTCGATCTGGGAGCGCAGTTCACGGAAGGCGAGCAGCCAGCCGGTGTCCGCGTGGGTCAGGGGGGTGTCCGCCGGGACGAGTCCGGAGCCGGTGATCCAGGCGCGCAACACGTCCACGGAGTCGAGCCGCTCCTCCGGGTGCGTGGTGGAGAGCAGGTCCAGGCAGGCCCGCCCGGCGTCGAAGCGCAGTTCGTAGGGGGCCGTGGCCGTACCCAGTGCCATGTGCCTGTCACCGCCTAGGGGTTCACCCCGGTCGCGAGGGCTTGGGTGAGACGCCAGTGAGAGGGCCGGTAAACCGCTCCCTCTTACAGTGCCTGCCCGCTACGACGCCGGAAACCCCTCGCACACGGCTCGTCGCGTCGGCCACCCGAAGGGACGCGGGTTCAGGCCGGGCCGGGGCAACAGACCAGGCTCCGCGGGGCCACCGTGCGCAAGGCGTCCCGCTCGGGCCGACGACCGGGGCCGACGCCACTCGCTCCGACGGCCGGCCTGGCACGAGGCATCCCGCCCGGGTCGGGCGAGAGGGCATACCGCCCCACGCTGCGACGGGCGACCGGGCCGAAATCGCCCCGCCCGGGCCGGGCGAGAGGGCTCAGGACATCCCGATCGGGCCGGGCCACCCGACACGGGCATCCTGCTCAGGCCGGGCGACCCGACACGGACATCCTGCTCAGGCCGGGCGACCCGACACGGACATCCTGCTCAGGCCGGGCGACCCGACACGGACATCCTGCTCAGGCCGGGCGACCCGACACGGACATCCTGCTCAGGCCGGCGGCCAGGTCTGGCGGATTTCGGCTCAACCCCCGGACGGGATCACGCGTCTGCGTACTTCGTTTCCGCGCTCGGGTCCAGGGCCAGGCGGTAGCCCCGTTTGACCACCGTCTGGATCAGCTTCGGGGTGCCGAGGGCCGTGCGGAGGCGGGCCATGGCCGTTTCGACCGCGTGCTCGTCGCGGCCGGAGCCGGGGAGGGCGCGCAGGAGGTCCGCGCGGGCCACGACCCAGCCGGGGCGCCGGGACAGTGCGCGCAGGAGGGACATGCCGGCGGGCGGGACCGGCTTGAGGTGGCCGTCAACCAGGACGGCGTGACCCCGGATCTCCACACGGTGCCCGGCGACGGGGAGGGAGCGGGCCCGCCCGGGGAGTTCCTGGCAGAGGAGCTGCACGAGGGGGCCGAGCCGGAAGCGCTCCGGCTGGATCGTGTCGATGCCGCGTGATTGCAGGGGCAGAGCGGTGACCGGGCCCACGCAGGCCGGCAGGACGTCATGGCCGAGCGCCGCCAGGACCTCGTCGAGCAGTCCGCGCTCCTCCGCCCGGGAGAGGAGGGAGGCCGCTGCCGGGGCGCTGGTGAAGGTGACCGCGTCCAGGGCCCGGCCGACCGTCGCGTCGAGCAGGCGGTCGACCGGGGCGATGTCCTCCGGCGGCATCCAGCGGTACACCGGCACCCCGACCACCTCGGCTCCGCCCTCCCGCAGCGCCTCCACGAACCCGGGCAGCGGCTCACCGTGCAGCTGGATGGCGATCCGCAGACCGTCGACGCCTTCCTCCAGCAGCCGGTCCAGCACCTCCGCCATGGACTCCGACGACGGCGACCACTCCTCCGTCAGCCCGGCGGCCCGGACCGCGCCCTTGACCTTGGGCCCGCGCGCCATGATCCGTACGCCACCCAGCCGGGCCAGCAGCTCCTCCCCCAGCCCCCAGCCGTCGGCGGCCTCGACCCAGCCCCGGAAGCCGATCGCGGTCGTGGCCACGACGATGTCCGGCACCTGCTCGATGATCTCCTTCGTCGCCGCCAGCAGTTCGCTGTCGTCGGCGAGGGGCACGATCCTGAGGGCAGGGGCGTGCAGGACGGCGGCACCGCGTCGCTGTAGCAGCGCGCCGAGCTCGTCGGCCCGGCGCGCGGCCGTCACACCCACGGTGAAACCCGCCAGGGGTCCATGGTCCGGTCGCTGTTCTTCCTCGTACATGGCTCTCGTCCCGCACTCGAGTCGTCGTACTGCGTGGGTACGGCGTACCTACATGCCGATCGAGCCTGTCAACGGCTCGTGACAGGCCCGGATCGGCTTGATGTCGCTGGTGTTACGTCACACCTCGGCGTAGCTGAGCTGCGGCTTCGCCTCCGAGGTCGTCGTGGTGACGGGTACCCGGGGAGCCGTACGGCGAAGGTATACGGCCCAGGTGACCACGAAGCAGACCGCGTAGAAGGCGAGGAAGGCGACGAACGCCCCGGTGCCGGAGCCGTAGGAGAGGAAGGACTGGCGGAAGGCGAGGTTGATGCCGACGCCGCCGAGCGCGCCCACCGCTCCGATCAGCCCCATGGAGGCGCCGGAGAGCCGCCGCCCGTACGCGGCCGCCTCCTCACCCTCCAGCCCCTTGGCCAGGGCCTTGTTCTGGAAGATGCCCGGGATCATCTTGAACGTCGAGCCGTTGCCGAGCCCGCTGAGCACGAACAGCACCACGAACGCCCCGGTGAACAGTGCCAGCGACTTCTCCATGGAGGCGCCGATCAGGACCGCCGTCGCGAGCCCCATGGCGACGTAGTTCCACAGGCTGATCTTCGCACCGCCGTACCGGTCGGCGAGCCAGCCGCCGAGCGGGCGGATCAGCGAGCCCAGCAACGGGCCGATGAAGGTGACGTACGCGGCCTCCAGCGGCGTGCGGCCGAACTGGTTCTGCAGGACCTGGCCGAAGGCGAAGCTGTAGCCGATGAAGGAGCCGAAGGTGCCGATGTAGAGGAGGGACATGATCCACGTGTGGGCGTCCCGGGCGGCGTCCTTGGCGGCACCGGTGTCGTTCTTGACGTTCTCCAGGTTGTCCATGAACAGCGCGGCCAGCACGGCGGCCACGACGATCAGCGGGATGTAGACGCCGAGCAGGACGCGCGGCCCGCCGCCGGCGCCGATGATCGCGAGCGCGGCCAGCTGGATCACCGGCACGCCGATGTTGCCGCCGCCCGCGTTCAGGCCGAGGGCCCAGCCCTTCTTCCGCAGTGGGAAGAAGGCGTTGATGTTGGTCATGGAGGAGGCGAAGTTGCCGCCGCCGACACCGGCGAGCAAGCCGACCAGCAGGAAGGTGGAGAAGGAGGTGCCCGGCTCCATCACGGTGAACGCGGCGACGGTCGGGATCAGCAGCATGCCGGCCGAGACGATCGTCCAGTTCCGCCCGCCGAAGACGGCGACGGCGAAGGTGTAGGGGACGCGGACCACGGCGCCGACCAGGGTGACCATCGAGGTCAGCATGAACTTGTCGGCCGGGGTGAGCCCGTACTCCGGGCCCATGAACAGCACCAGCACGGACCACAGGGTCCAGATCGAGAAACCGATGTGCTCCGACAGCACGGAGAAGAAGAGGTTCCGGCGGGCGACCTTCTCCCCGGTCTCCTGCCAGAACGTCTCGTTCTCCGGGTCCCAGTGCCGGATCCAGCGTCCGCCCTTGCTCGGGGGTGCGGGTGCTGTGCCAGGACCTGTCATGACGCCTCCACTGTGCTCCGGGCCGGTCGTACTTCGAGTGACTGGACCCGAAGGTAGGGAGGACGCGTTTCCTGTCTGTGGCACCGCGGGTGTCCGCGAGGGAACTTTGCTCTCACCCCCGGCTCGGGCGGGATGAGAGGTTCCGGCGGGTTTCGGAGACCCCTAGTACTGCGGGGGCTGTTAGTGCGGGCTCTGCTGCTGGGGGTGGGGCTGGTTGTACGGGCCCGGCTGCCCGTACAGGCCGGGGGGCTGTGTTCCGTAAGGGCCGGGGACGGGCTGACCGGCGTACGGGCCCGGCGCGGGCTGACCGGCGTACGGTGCCGGCCCGGGCTGACCGCCGTACGGTGCCGGCTGGGCGTACGGGCCCGGCGCGGGCTGACCGCCGTAGTGCCCCGGGGCGGGCTGCGCGTACGGCCCGGGCGCCTGCTGCCCGTACGGTCCGCCCGCGAACGGATTGCCCTGCCCGGGCAGCTGCGCCCCCGGGGGCACATATCGCGTCCGGCCGTTCTCGTCCGTCACCGGCAGGAAACCGGCCGCCTGCAACCGGGCCGCGAACTTGACGTTGCGCTTGCGCGTCATCACGAGGCCGATGCCGAAGACCGCCATGAGCAGGACCCACACGACACCGGCCGCGACGAAGTCGTCGGACTGGCCGCCGAAACGGAAGCCGAGGATCGCGCACCCCACCGTGACGCCCAAGGCCCCGTACCCCATGCGCTTCTCGGCGTGCTTGCCGGTGAGGTCGAAGTTGATGCGGGCCTTGAGGAGTTCGAACGCCTCCGGCGCGACGGGCGGCACGGAGACGCCGTCGGCCGCGTCGGGGTACTGCGCCCGGTTCTGCCCGGCCCGGGCCCGGGCCTGCGGGCCGGGGTCGGGCAGGAGCAGCATGGTGAGCGCACCGTTGCGCCCGCTGCTCTGGCGTACGTCGGCGTACTCGTACCCGAACTGCTGGGCGACGGAGGCCAGCCGGGCGAGCTTCTTCACGGACGCCATCGGGCTGGTGAGCTCGACGGGTTCGCCGCCCGCCATCAGCCGCAGCATCTTCTGCATCTGCCGCTTACTCATCCCCACCGCTCCCGCCGACCACCTTGTTCACAAGCGCAACCCGGGCAGTTTTCCACACCGGAAAGGCCGGGGCGAACGGGCCGGATATCCTCTGGCGGAACCGACAAGGGGAAAGGGAGAGTCCATGTCCGCTGAGTCGGGGGCCGGCCGGCCGAAGGCACCACTTCCACGGCGTTCCGTCGCCCGGAACGTCGCTTTCGGAGCGGGAGTGCTCCTTGTGCTGGCCACGGCGACGCTGGGCGCGTTCGCGGCCGTCGCCCTGCTGGGCCAGGCCGTCGACCCGGGTCCGTTGTCGAGCGTGGTGCCCGACGGGGGGCACAACGCCCTGGTCGTGGGAGGCATTGCGATCGGCGGGCTGACCGGGCTGATGCTGCCCATGCTCTTCTTCGGAATGGTGCGCGGGAACGAGAACACCCCCCGAGTGGGGCCCGCCTCCGCTGCCCGCAAGGTGCTGGCGGTGCTGGTCTTCGACGTCCTCCTGATGGTCGTGTCGTTCCTCGTCGCCCAGCTCGGGTGGCTCCTCCCGGCTCAGATCACCACGGTCGTCGCCGTCTTCGCCATCGGGTTCAGCTGGATGCCGCTGGCGATGGTGCCGTGGGAGCGGTTCGGCCTGGGTGACGGGTTCGGGAAGCTCCGCGGCCCGTCAGCGTCACACCAGGCGCAGTGAGTCCGCCAGTTCACCGGCGACCTTGATCGACCCGAAGACCGGTGCGCGTGTCCCGGTCGGCTGTGATGCCGGAGTTCGTCTCACTGTCGTTCTCTCACCCGCGACCCGAACGGACCCCTCGTCGGGGGCTGCTCACCGGCCACCCCCGTCGATGCCGGCTCAGCTTAGCTGCCGGGTGCCGCCCGTCTCCGCCCCCCGCGCGCCCTCACCCCCGGCTCCCTCGTCGGCCACAACCGTGGCTTCTGCTTCGCCGCCAGGTCCTCCGCCCAGCCGAAGGCCAGGACGCAGCAGCCGATGAGGATCCAGACCAGGAGGAGTACCGGCCAGACGCTCTCCAGCAGGCCGGGCACGTTCTGTTCCAGCAGGGGGAAGCCCCACAGGCGGTCCCACAGGGTCGCGGCGATCAGGATGCAGGTGTTGTGCCACAGGTAGATGGTCACGGCCCGGGAGTTGAGCAGGGTGATCGTCCCGGCGAAGGGGCGCAGCCGGCGCGGCCACTCCGTCCAGGAGGGGCTGAGGTGCAGCAGCAGGAACACCGTGCCGAAGGACCACAGGGCCTGGGCCAGCGGCATGCTGTCCAGGTCGTTCCCGGTGCCGAAGTCGTGGTGCAGGGCGTACCAGAAGCCGGCCAGGGCGATGAGGGGGGCGACGGACGGCACGATGTAGCGCGGCAGCCGGCCGAGGATGCCCTCCTGGTGGGCCATGCCGAGGATCCAGCAGGCGCCGAAGGTGGAGAAGTCCGTGAGCGCCGAGGGGATCCGCTCGCCGGGCAGTGCGAGCCAGCCCTGCTCGAAGGCGGCGGCCAGGGCGATCGGCGCGAGGATGGTGACGACCGGCAGGGCGCGCAGGGCCTTCAGCAGCAGCGGGGACAGCAGGACGTACCAGAGGTAGGCGCGGATGTACCACAGCGGGCCCGCGAGGTCCGCGGCCCAGTTCTCGCCGATGAAGCCGTGGATGCCGGGCAGGCCCTCCGCGTACGGCGGGTCGCTGAGCGGCACGATCCAGAAGGTGAGGTGGAGCAGCCACCAGCCGGGGTGCCCGTCCGCGTCCGGGCCCCACCCTTGCAGGACCATGCCGGTGACGCCGACGACGCCCAGCAGCCACAGCGGGGGCAGCAGCCTGCGCATCCGGCCGCGGATCACCTGCACGGCCGGCCGCTTCAGCGAGCGGGCCATGAGACTCCCGGCGAGCGCGAACATCACGCCCATGGACGGGAAGAGCAGCGGCAGCCAGGCCCAGCCCGTCAGGTGGTACAGCACGACGCGGAACAGCGCGAGGGCCCGCAGCAGGTCGAAGTACCGGTCACGGCCGGGCTTCTCGGAAGGGGTCCGCTCCGGAGGGGCGGCCTCGGCAGCGGTGGTCACCTGGGTGGTCATCCGACCGGCCTCTTCTCCGTCACCGGCTGGGGCGTGCCGGTTCCGGCCCCGGGCAGGCCCACCGCGCCCGTGCGCCGCAGCTTCTGCCAGCGCAGCCGGCCGCCGGTGAGGGCGGTGATCCAGGACTGGAGCAGGACGACGTACATCAGCTGGCGGTAGAGGAGCTGCTGGAGCGGGAGGGAGATCAGGTGGGTCATGCGTTCCTTGTCCAGGTGGAACGCGTAGGCCGCGCACACGCCCTGCACCGCGAGGACGCCCAGCCAGGCGCCGATGGTCTTCTCGGTGGGGCCGAACACCAGCCCGTACAGCAGGAACACGTCGATCAGGGGGGCCAGCAGCGGTGCCACGACCATGAACATGGACACGAGCGGCATGCCGACCCGGCCGAAACGGCCCGAGGGTCCCCGTTCGAAGACGGACCGGCGGTGCTTCCAGATGGCCTGCATGGTGCCGTACGACCAGCGGTAGCGCTGGGACCACAGCTGCTGGACGGATTCCGGGGCCTCGGTCCAGGCCACGGCCTTCTCGGCGTACACCACGTGCCAGCCGTCGCGGTGCATGGCCATGGTGATGTCGGTGTCCTCGGCGAGCGTGTCGTCGCTCATGCCCCCGACGCGTTCCAGTGCGCTGCGCCGGAACGCCCCGACCGCGCCGGGGATGGTGGGCATGCAGCGCAGCACGTCGTACATGCGGCGGTCGAGGTTGAAGCCCATCACGTACTCGATGTGCTGCCACGCGCCGATGAGCGAGTCCCGGTTGCCGACCTTGGCGTTGCCCGCGACGGCGCCGACGCGCGGGTCGCCGAAGGGCTGGACGAGTTCGCGGACGGTGGTCGGTTCGAAGACGGTGTCGCCGTCCATCATCACGATCAGGTCGTACTTGGCGTTCGCGATGCCCCGGTTGAGGGCGGCGGGCTTGCCGGCGTTGAGCTGGCGGACGACGCGTACGCCGGGCAGGCCCAGGTTCTCGACGATGCGGGCGGTGCCGTCGCTGGAGCCGTCGTCGATGACCAGCACCTCGATGGGGTGGTCGCTGGCGACCAGCGAACGGACCGTCTGCTCGATGCACTTGGCCTCGTTGTAGGCGGGCACGAGGACGGACACCGGTTCCGTGACGGGTTCGCCCCAGCTGAACCCGCGGCGCCGGACCCGGCGGGCGTGCGCCACGGAGAGGATCAGCATCAGCCCGAGACGCCCGAAGACCAGCACACCGACGACGGCGAGGCCGGCGACGAGAACCCCGGTCACCTGCTCGGAGGCCTGCACCAGGAAGACCCACGCCTCGCCCTTCAGCGACTCCAGCCCGGCGACGCGGGTGTGCGCGCTCGGTGCGTCCAGGGCGCCGGTGAGGGTGTGGAAGCGGTAGCCCTTGTCCTGCAGCCCCGAGATGTACGTGTCGAGCGCGGCCACGGTCTGGGAGCGGTCACCGCCGGAGTCGTGCATCAGCACGATGGCGCCCTTGCCGTCCTTCGGCGTGGCATTGCTGATGATCTTCTTGACCCCGGGCCGGCGCCAGTCCTCGCTGTCGGTGTTGTTGACGACGCTGATGTAGCCCTTGCTGCCGATGTACTCGGCGACCGGCCAGGTGTTGTTGTCCATGTTGTGGGCGAACGACGAGTAGGGCGGGCGGAACAGCGAGGTGCGGATACCCGCCGCCCCGGCCAGCGCGAGCTGGTTCTGGGACAGCTCCCAGTCGACGCGGCTCTTGGTCTGCAGCGACAGGTCCGGGTGGTTGAAGGTGTGCAGGCCGATCTCGTGGCCCTCGTCGACCATGCGCTGGACGAGGTCCGGGTGGCGGGAGGCCATGGTGCCGGTGATGAAGAAGACGGCCCGGGCGTCGTGCTTCTTCAGGACGTCGAGGACCTTGGGCGTCCACATCGGGTCCGGGCCGTCGTCGAAGGTCAGGACCAGTTCGCCGTCCGGGAGGTCCAGAGCGGTGGGCTTCCCGTTGCGGGTGTCGATGACGGGCCCGCCCTTCAGGATGTCCTTCGGGACGCGGTCGTTCGCCGCGGGCGGGCCGACGCGGTGGTCGGCGAGGATCTCGCTGTGCACGTAGCCGCGCAGCATGAGCATCGCGCCGAGCGCGACGAGCACGAACAGGGGCAGCAGCAGACGCATGGGCAGGCGCCGGCGCCTGAAGCCGCCACGGCCTCGCGACGCGGGCCCGGAACGGCGGGTAGGGGATGCCATGGGTGGTGGTACTCCGGGGTGGTGCGGGATGGGGTGGTACGGGGACGGGGCGGGCGGACGGTGCGGTGGGTCGGGCCCGGCCGGCCGGGGACGTCTCGGTTGCGCGGGATGGTGCGCATTCGACGGCGTCCTGAGGTCCCGCTGCGGGAGCGGGACGGGTGGGTTGAGCGAGTTGAGCGGGTTGAGCGGGTTGAGCCGGTGATCGCGGGGTGCGCCGCTCCGCTCCGGAGAGTCCGGGGTTCCTCCCGCCGACCTGGACCGGTGCCGCAGCAGCGCCCGGCCGGAAGAAGGGTGGAACGGCGCCCGGCCGGAATGCCGGTGGAGCGGCGCCCGGCGGCGGGCGCCGCTTTCGCGGACGCGGACGGCTAGGCGGCGGCCGGTGTCTCCGCGACGGGCTGCGGCTCAGCAGGCCCCTCGGCGACGGGCTGCGGCTCGGCCGGCCCCTCGGCGACGGTGCCGCCGTCGCCGCCGGCGCCCGTCGTCTCGGTGGGCGTTGCCGTGGGCTCGGCCGTCGGGGTCGGGTCGATGGCCGGCGTGCTCGGCGGGTCCGCCGGTTTGGTGGGGGCCGGGGCGGTGGCCTTGCCGCCCGGTGCCGGGACGGTCCGGGTCGCGCTCGGCGTGGGCTCGGCGGATGCGCCGGAGCGGCCGGTGCCGGCGGTGGTACCGGGTACGGCGGCACTGAGGCCGGGCCCCGGAGCGGTGGGCCGGCCGGTCGCCGGCGTGCTGCCCGGCGCGGTGGCGCCGGTGCCGGTACCGGTGCCGGTGCCGGTGGTGGGTGCCGACTCGGCGGGCAGCGACGGGGTGTCGACCTGCCCGGCCGGCGGGCTGTCGTCCTTGGCCGGTACGGGCAGCCAGGGGGCGTTGGAGTTGCCCGACAGCAGCGTGGCGACGATGACGACGGCGTAGGCCCCGCAGGCCAGGGCGACGGCCATGCCGATCCGGCGGTAGCGGCGGCTGCGGCGGCCGGACTCGTCGACGAAGACGGGCCGGTCGGCGGCGGCCTCGGCGCCCGGTCCCTCCTTGACCTGCCGCAGGAAGCCGTCCCCGAGCTGCACGGCGTCGAGCTGGACGGTGACCTCGTGCGGATCGTGGGTCTGCCCGTCGGCGTCGGGGGCGTCGGGGGCGTCCCCCGACGGTTCGGCTCCGGCGTCCTCCTGCTCCTGCCAGGGGTCGCGGACCGAGGTCCCGTTCCCCGGCTGCGGGGTGAGCGCGTCGGCCTCGCCCTCGCTCTGGCGGGGAATGCCGCGCAGTATCTCCGTCCCGGCGGGCAGCCGGTGGCCGGCTGCCCGGACGTCACGGTCGGGGAAGACCTGAGTGGCTCTCCCGTCCCGGCCTCCGCCGTCCGACGGGAGTTCCCCGGTAGCCATGGCGGCCTCGGGCCACTCGGGTTGGGCGTCTTCTCGCCACTGTTTCACGCGCACGCACTTCCCCCCACGGGATGGTTCAGGTGCGCTTGCCGACCTGAGCACCCGCCGTCGGATCGGGCCCCCACCCGTCCGAGCGCCCCCTCTTACCACACCGTGCTCAGGCGTCGAATGTAGCGCACGCGCAGGTTCGGTGTGGGTGCCGTGTCGAATCGTGTCAACCGTGAGACGCCATGAGGACATCGTCTCCGGCAGGCAACCAGGCCCCCTCGGGCCTGCGCAACCAGCCCGTTTCCGCAGCCAGCCGGGCCGCCGCACGGCGCAGTGCGTCGAACGCGGGATGGGTCAGGCCCTTGCGCCACACCAGCGAGACGGGGGACAGCGGAACCGGGTCGACCAGGGGCCGCACCACCATCGACGGGAGCCCCGGGAACTCCACGACGGCCAGGACCGGATTGCGCGTTCTGGCCATGAGCCGCTGGAACTCCTCTTCCCCGACGGCCAGGGGCGCGGGTGGCGCGATGTCGATCCCCCGTCCCTCGAACAGCAGCCGTGCCAGTCCGGTCCACTCCGGTGTACGGGGGTTGCCGGCGCCCGCGTAGACGCTCTCGCCGGCCAGCTCGGCGAGCGGCACGGCGTCCCACGCGGCCAGCCGGTGATCGTCCGGCAACACGACCGCCATCGGCTCCAGCCGCACGGGCTGGTGGTCGAGCCCGGACCGCAGCGCCGGGTCCAGCCCGGCGAACCGTCCGAACGACGCGTCCAGCCGGCCGGCGAGCAGTTCTCCGGCGGCGCCGGTCAGGCCGCTCTCGTAGCGGGCCATGAGTTCGTGGCGGGGGGCGAGTTCACGCGCCTCGTGCAGTACCCGGCGCGGTGTGACCAGGCCCGGGGAGTTGAGGTCGACCAGCAGCGGCCGGGCCTGGTCGAAGGCGGCGAGCAGCTCGTCCTGCGCCTGGAGCACCCGGCGGGCGTACGGCAGCAGCCGCTCCCCGTCGGGGGTGAGCGTCACCTGCCGGGTGGTCCGCACGAACAGCTCGGCGCCGAGTTCCCGCTCCAGTCGCCGCACGTCCCGGCTGAGCGCCTGCTGCGCCACGTGCAGGCGCATCGCGGCACGCGTGAAGTGCAGTTCCTCGGCGACGGCGACGAAGCCGCGCAGCAGACGGTGATCGAGGTGCCCGGACATGCGGCGAACCTACAGCGGCCGGGGGAGGGAGGTGCGCGGCCCTCTCGGTCTCAGGGACCGGTGCCCTGCGGGGATGTCCCGGCCCCGCCCGCCCGAGCGTCCGGGTCCTTCGGGCCCTCCCCGTTCCTCCGGCCGTCCGCACCCGCATCCGGCGGAGCCTGTCCCACCCGGTGCCGGGGCACCGACCGCATCGGCGGCCTGGTCAGGGTGATCTGGCGGACGACCTGCTGGAAGCAGGCCAGGGCGGCGAGGCCGGGCAGCGCGGCCGCCGCGGTACCGAGGACCGTCCGGGGCGCCTGGACGACGCACAGCAGCACGGCGATGGAGGAGAAGACCAGGACCACGCACCAGGAGTGCACGGCACGGCGCTGGTGCAGCGCGGCGCGCAGGACGGACAGGGAGCCCACCAGCCAGGGTCCGTACACCAGCAGCGGCCACCAGGTGCGCAGGCCCCTCGCCGCGGGGGACACGGCGACCAGCCGCAGGGGGTCGTAGGCGACGATGCCGCTCAGGAGGCTCACCGCGGAGGCGATGACGGCCGCCAGGGCGGCGACGAGGAAGCTGGTGGTGCGGAGCAAGCCGTCGGCTCTGCGGGCCCGGACCTTGCGGTGCCGCCGGGGAACCTCCCGTACGGGAGGCAGTTCCTCGGTGATGTCCTGGAGCCGCCGCATATGGGTGCCCGGGGCGGCGGCCGGTTCCGGCTCCGCCGCGGGGACCGGGTCCTCGTCACGCGGCGCGGGAATCCTCGTCGCCTGAGCCGCCTGAGCCGCCTGAGCTGCCTGAGCTGCCTGAGCTGCCTGGGCCAGTTGAGCCGCCTGAGCCAGTTGAGCCGCTTGGGCCTTCTGAGCAGCCTGATTCGCCTGAGCCGCCTGAGCCGCCTGCTGCCCCAGCGCCTCCTCCAGGATGAAGGCCAGTTCCTCGGCGGGGTCCCAGGTCGGGTCCGGTGGTGTGAGGGGAGTGATGAAATCCCGGGCCGGAGCCCGATGCCGGCCGGTGCCCTCTACTTTGTCGTACATGGCGGGACCCGACTATTCCGCGAGTGCGAAAGCGGGCCAATCCGTGGCACTGATCCACCGTCGGGCAAGATCCTTTTCCAGCGCGCTCATACGGTCGATGAAATCGCGCAGAACCGGCTCGGTCACCTGTAGCGCGACCGGGCAACCCCCTTTGGTGAGCGTCCCGTTGACGGTCGCCGACGAGTGCGCTGGAGCGGGAATGTAGGTATACGGGCCGAGCGTTACCGCCCAGCCGTCTTTCCTGGTCGCCTCGGTCATGTACCGACTAACCGCCACCCCACATCGGCGGATGCGCGGCAAACGAGTGAAGGATTTTCCCCAATGAGCATCTTTTCCATGCGCCATGAGGAACATGAGGAATCTCCATATCCCTGTATGAAGAACAGGGAGCGAACGTTTTCCGCCATGCCCTTCCGGCCGCCCGTCGCGGATTCACAGCCCAGGTGCGTGAATGCGCACGGAACAGGTGTTGGACCGCTTGATCGTCCCCGGGCGACGGTGGACGCATGCCGCAACTCTCCCCGTACCGCCGCCTGTTCCGCCTGCCGGGCACCCGCGCGTTCACCGCCGGGAACCTCATCGCCCGGCTGCCGATGGGCATGTTCAGCGTGAGCGCGGTCGTGATGATCGCCGGGAGCCGGGGTTCGTACGCCCTCGCCGGTGCCGTCACGGCGACGGGGCTCGCGGTGACCGCCCTGGTCGCACCGTGGATCGCCCGGCTCGTCGACCGGCACGGCCAGGCCCGGGTCGCCCTGCCCGCCACCGTGATCGCCGTCCTCGGCTCGCTGTCCTTGCTGCTGTGCGTCCGTCACGACGCCCCGGACTGGACCCTGTTCGCCTCCTACGCCGCCACCGCCACCACCCCGAACACCGGCGGCATGTCCCGGGCCCGCTGGGCACATCTGCTGGCCGGCGACCCGAAGGCGCTGCACACCGCCAACTCCTTCGAGCAGGCGGCGGACGAACTGTGCTTCATGCTGGGCCCGGTGCTCGCGGCCTTCCTGTGCGGGGCGTTCTTCCCCGAGGCGGGCACGCTCGTGGGCGCGGTGCTGCTGCTGACCGGCATGGTCCTGTTCACGACCCGGCGCGCGACGGAGCCCCCGGTGCGCGCGCACCTGCCCGGCAAGGCGCCCCTGCGCGCCCCCGGCATCCCCCCGCTGCTCGCGGTCTGCCTGGCGATGGGTGCCGTCTTCGGTGCGACGGAGATCGTCACGCTGGCGTTCGCCGACGCGCAGGGGCGGCAGCCGGCGGCCGGTGTCGTGCTCGCGCTCCAGGCCGCGGGCTCCTGCGGGGCGGGCCTGCTGTACGGCGCCGTGAAGCCCGCCGGTCCGGCCGCGGCGCGGCTGCCCCGCTGCGTGGCGGCGATGGCCGCGCTGCTGACCCTGCCACTGCTGGCCGCGGCCGTGACCGGTTCGCTGCTCGCCCTGGCGGTGGCCCTGCTGGTCGCCGGGATGGCGACAGCCCCGACGATGGTCACCACCATGACGCTGGTCCAGGAGCGCACCCCCGAGGGCCGGCTGAACGAGGGCATGACCCTCGCCGTGACGGGGCTCCTCGGCGGCATCGCCTGCGGCAGCGCGATCGGCGGCTGGACGGTCGAGCACCTCTCGCCGACGGCGGGTTACGTGGTCCCGGTGACGGCGGCGTGCGTGGCCCTCGCGTTGTCCCTGCCCTTGGTTTCGAATCGCTTCACCATTCTCTCTACGCCCCATTGACGCCCTCAGGTCCCCCGCATACGTTCATTCGTCGAAGCGCTTCGACGTCATGCGCCGGGAGAATAGGGACCCCACATGAAGTTCACCGACGGCTACTGGCTCCTGCGCGAGGGCGTCACCGCGGCCTACCCGGCCGAGGTCCTCGACGTCACCGAGTCGGACGGCGCCCTGGAGATCCACGCGCCGACCCGGCCCGTCCGCTCGCGCGGCGACCTGATGACCGGCCCGGTCCTCACGGTCAAGGTGCACACCCCCATGCCCGGGGTCATCGGCCTGACCCTGACGCACTTCACCGGCGGCGAGTCCCACGGCCCCGCGTTCGAGCTCACGGCGTCGGACACCACCGCGGAGATCGTGTACGACGACGAGCACGCGACCCTGACCTCCGGCGACCTGTCGGTCCGGCTGGCCCGGGGCGGGCCGTGGCACGTCGAGTTCCTCGCGCACGGCCGTACGCTCACCCGCAGCGGCCACCGGAACGCGGGCATCATGACGGACGCCTCCGGCGCACACCACCTGCGCGAGCAACTGGTCCTGGGTGTCGGCACGTCCGTCTACGGCCTCGGTGAGCGCTTCGGCCCGCTGGTGAAGAACGGTCAGGTCGTCGACATCTGGCAGGCCGACGGCGGCACGTGCAGCGAACAGGCCTACAAGAACGTGCCCTTCTTCCTGACGGACGCGGGGTACGGCGTCTTCGTCGACCACCCGGGCAAGGTGTCCTTCGAGGTCGCCTCGGAGGTGGTCTCCCGGGTGCAGTTCAGCGCGGAGACGCAGGAGCTGACGTACTACGTCGTCCACGGCCCCACCCCGAAGGACATCCTGCGCAGGTACACGGCCCTGACCGGCCGCCCGGCCCTGCCGCCCGCCTGGTCGTTCGGCCTGTGGCTGTCGACGTCCTTCACCACCTCGTACGACGAGGAGACGGTGACGTCCTTCATCGACGGCATGAGGGAGCGTGAACTGCCGCTGTCCGTCTTCCACTTCGACTGTTTCTGGATGCGCGAGTACAACTGGTGCGACTTCCGGTGGGATTCCCGCGTCTTCCCCGACCCGGAGGGCATGCTGGCCCGGCTGAAGGCCCGTGACCTGCGGGTCTCCGTCTGGATCAATCCGTACATCGCCCAGCGCTCCCCGCTGTTCGCCGAGGGCAAGGCGCTCGGGCACCTGCTGAGGCGGCCGGACGGCAGCGTCTGGCAGTGGGACATGTGGCAGCCCGGCATGGCCCTGGTCGACTTCACCTCCCCGGCCGCCCGCGACTGGTACGCCGGCAAGCTGGAGGCGCTGCTCGGGCAGGGCATCGACTGCTTCAAGACCGACTTCGGCGAACGGGTGCCGCTCGACGTCGTCTGGTCCGACGGTTCGGACCCGGAGCGGATGCACAACTACTACACGTACCTGTACAACCGCACGGTCTTCGAGGTGCTGCGCAAGCACCGGGGCGAGCAGGAGGCCGTCCTGTTCGCACGGTCGGCGACGGCGGGGAGCCAGCAGTTCCCCGTGCACTGGGGCGGCGACTGCGAGGCGACGTACGAGTCGATGGCGGAGTCGCTGCGGGGCGGCCTGTCGCTGGGCCTGTCGGGCTTCGGCTTCTGGAGCCACGACATCGGCGGCTTCGAGGGCACCCCGACCCCGGCCCTGTTCAAGCGCTGGCTGGCCTTCGGGCTGCTCTCCTCGCACAGCCGCCTGCACGGCAGCAGCTCCTACCGGGTCCCCTGGCAGTTCGACGAGGAGTCGGTGGACGTGGCCCGCCACTTCATCCGGCTGAAGCTCCGCCTCATGCCCTACCTGTACGAGACGGCCCGCGCGGCCCACACCGAGGGCCTGCCCATGATGCGGGCCATGGTGCTGGAGTTCCCGGACGACCCGGGGTGCGCGCACCTGGAACGGCAGTACATGCTCGGCCCGGACCTGCTGGTCGCCCCGGTGTTCAGCGACGAGGGCGACGTCACGTACTACGTGCCCGAGGGCACCTGGACGCACTTCGCGACCGGCGAGACGGTGACCGGCCCGCGCTGGGTGCGCGAACGCCACGGCTTCCTGAGCGCGCCGCTGCTGGTGCGGCCCGGTGCGGTGATCCCGGTCGGCGCACGGGACGACCGGCCGGACTACGACCACGCCGACGGGGTGACGCTGCGGGCGTACGGCCTGCGGCCCGGCGACGAGGTGACGGTGCCGGTCGGGGATGTGACCTTCACGGTCGCCCGCGAGGGAAACACCCTGCACGCGACGTGCGGCGCCCCGGCGGCAGCCTGGAGCCTGGCGGCCGGCGACCGCGAGGTCCAGGCCCCGCCCGGCACGGGGCGGATCGCGCTGGAGCTCGGCTGATGGTCAGGATCACGGACGTGGCACGACGGGCCGGGGTCTCCCCCAGCACCGTCTCCTATGCGCTGAGCGGCAAACGCCCGATCTCCGACGCGACCCGGCGGCGTGTCGATGCGGCCGTCCGCGACCTGGGCTACCGCCCTCACAGGGGTGCCCGCGGCCCGGCAGGCGGCCGGCAGAACGTCCTGGCCCTGGCGGCACCGCTCCGCCCCGGCGTGCACACGCCGGTGGTGATGCGGCTGGCGGTGTCGGTGGTGACGACGGCCCGCGCGCACGACCACGACGTCCTGCTCCTCACCCAGGAGGAGGCCGAGGAGGGCCTGAACCGCGCCCTGGGCACGGCGTCGGTGGCCGGGCTGCTGCTGACGGACGTCGAACTCGACGACCCCCGCCTCCCCCGGCTCCGTTTCCTGGACAGCCCGTCGGTCCTGATCGGCGTCCCGGCGGACCCGCGCGGCCTGACCTGCGTTGATCTCGACTTTCGGGCGGCGGGCGAGGCTTGTGTGAACCACCTGGCGGGACTGGGTCACCGCACGGCCGCCCTGATCGGCTCACCCCCGGAGGTCTACCTCCGCAGAACGGCCTACGCCCACCACCTCATGCAGGGCTTCACCACGGCAGCCGCCCGGCACGGCCTCACCACGTCCGTCCACCCGGGCGACCCCGACCCCGCCACGGCCCCCCGGCTCGCGGAACGGCTGCTCCGCGAGCATCCCGCCCTCACCGCCGTGGTCATTCACAACGAACCTCTCCTGGCCCCCCTGGTCACCGCCTTCGAGGACCTCGGCCTGCGGGTTCCCGCCGACCTCTCCGTCACCGCGGTCTGCCCCGACGACCTGGCGACGACGCCGCGCGTCCCGGTCACATCGGTGACCCTGCCGCCCGAGAAGCTGGGAGCGTGCGCGGTGGAACTCCTGATACAGAAGCTGCACGGCACCCCCGTACCGGAGACGACACTGCTGCCGCCCCGGCTGACGGAAAGGGCGAGCACGTCACGGCAGACGGCATGACAAAGGCCCCGCCGCAGATGAGCGGCGGGGCCTTTGCCCACATGGGATGAGTGGAGATGGCGGGAATCGAACCCGCGTCCAACGGTGCAGAACCAGGGCTTCTCCGTGTGCAGTTCGCTGCGATTTTCTCGGCCCCGGCGATCACGCGAACAAGTCGCCGACGGGCCCAGTCACTGTTTGATTTCCCATCGAACCCCGTGACCGGGCTCGATGGTTTAGTTCCCTAGCTTATGCCAGGATCCGGGTCGGGAACACTCCCGGGCTGACACCCATTTAGGGTCCTTCAGTCACTGCTTATCAGGCAGCGAGGGCGAAGGACTGGGAATCGCGCTTGGTATTGGCGATTATTTTTTGCGACATATGGTTTACGAGATCATTGCCGCTTCCTCGACACGCTTCCCCTGCCTCGACAGCCGCTGTCGAAACCGATCATCCCCATGTTGTGTTGACAACCCCCTCCGGAGAGGGGCGCGCACCCGCTGTGGGGTGCAGGCACCATCGTACGTGACCAACGCGGGTCGGTGCCAGCGTATTCCTACGCCCCGCGCTGCCTCCGCTTCACCGCCGCGATCGCGCGGTCGGTCTCCCGGCGGTCCTGCTTCTCCCGCAGCGCCTGACGCTTGTCGTACTCCTTCTTGCCCTTCGCCAGCGCGATCTCGACCTTGGCCCGGCCGTCCTTGAAGTACAGCGCGAGCGGCACGATGGTGTGGCCCGTCTCCCCCGACTTCGACTCCAGCTTGTCAATCTCGGCGCGGTGCAGCAGCAGCTTCCGCTTGCGCCGGGCGCTGTGGTTGGTCCACGTGCCCTGGCTGTACTCCGGCACGTGCACGTTGTGCAGCCACGCCTCGTTCCCGTCGAGCTGCACGAAGCCGTCGACCAGCGACGCCCGTCCCTGGCGCAGGGACTTCACCTCGGTCCCGGTGAGGACCAGGCCGGCCTCGTAGGTGTCGATGACGAGGTAGTCGTGCCGCGCCTTCTTGTTCTGCGCGATCAGCTTGCGCCCTTTTTCCTTAGCCATAGTGCCGACCATTTTCGCACTACGGAGGGGCCCTGCGGAAAGTCGATTACGAGGAGCTCGCGAGACCGCGCAGTACGGACCGGGCCCGGGGGAGGGCGTCCTCGCCGGTCTCCAGGTCGGGCGTGATGCCCCGGCCGTCGACCCCGCGGCCGGAGGGAGTGCGGTAGTGCCCGACGGTCAGCTCCGCGACGGAGCCGTCGGGCAGCCTGCTCGGCATCTGGACCGAGCCCTTGCCGAAGGTGCGGGAGCCCACCACGAGCGCCCGCCCGCGGTCCTGTACGGCGCCGGTGAGGAGCTCGGCCGCGCTCATCGTCCCGCCGTCGACGAGCGCGACCAGGGGTCTCGTGGTGTCCCCGCCGGGCTCGGCGTGCAGGGCGCGCTGCTCGCCGTCGACGTCGTACGTGGCGACGAGGCCGCCGTCGAGGAAGGCGGAGGCGGCGGTCACGGCCTCGCCGACCAGGCCCCCGGGGTTGCCGCGCAGGTCGAGGACGATTCCGGCGCCGGGCGGGGACTGCCGTACGGCTTCGCGGACCCGATGGCCGGAGTCCTTGGTGAAGGTGGCGACCTTGATCACGGTCACCCGGCCGTCGAGTTCCCGGACGGTCACCGAGTCCGTGGGCAGCTGGGCCCGCCGCAGGGTTTCGGTCCACGCGCGCTCGCCGCGTTCCAGGCCGAGGCGGACGGCGGTGCCGGCGGGGGCGTCGGTGGCGTCCCCGCGCAGTAAGGAGACGACCTCCGTGACGGGCCGGCCGTCGGTCTTCTCGCCGTCGACGCTGCGCAGCAGGTCTCCGGGGCGGATCCCGGCGGTGGCGGCGGGCGAACCGGCGCGCACCCTCGTCACCTCGATACGGCCGTCCCGCTCGCTGCGGGCCCACAGGCCGACGCCGGTGTACTGGCCGTCGAGGGACTCCGCGAACTCCTCGTACTCGCCCCGGGAGTAGACGGCGGCCCAGCGGTCGCCGCTGCGGCTGACGGCGCGCTTCGCGGCCTGGACCGGGGACTTGCCGTCGGCCATGGCCTCCTCGGCGGCCCGGACGACGTCCGCGTGCCGCCCGGTCGGACCGACCGAACGGGCCTCGTCCGGGGCGGACTTCGCCTGGCTCTGCGGCAACGCCCCCGTGACCGCACCGGTGACGAGCACGCTCGCGAACACCAACGTCAGGGCGGCCCCGCGACGGATGCGACGGGGCTGACAGAACGGGTCACGACCTGACATGCCGGTGAGTCTAGGACAAGCGGAAGGGCCGTACGGTCGGTTGACCGCACGGCCCCTCTTGGTATGCGTCACACCTTCAAGTACTTGCGCAGCGCGAAGAACGCGGCCAACGCGGGCATCAGAAGGCTCGTCGCGAGAATGAGCGGGAGCTTGGTGAGGACGGCGTCCCAGCCGATGAAGTTGATCAGTGTCAGCTGGTCGGCCAGGGCGAGTCCGTGGTCGATGAGGAAGTACCGGGCGAGCACCAGGAAGCCGCACGCGAGGGTGCCGCCGATGAGCCCGGCGACCGCGGCCTCCATGATGAACGGCGCCTGGATGTAGAAGCCGGAGGCACCGACCAGCCGCATGATGCCCGTCTCACGCCGGCGGCTGAACGCGGAGACGCGCACGGTGTTGACGATCAGCATCAGCGCGACGACCAGCATGAGCGCCATCACCGCGCGGGCGGCCCAGTTCATGCCGTTCAGCAGCTTGAAGAGGTTGTCCAGGATGCCCTTCTGGTCCTGCACGGACTGCACGCCGTCCCGGCCGTTGAAGGCGGTGGCGATGACCTGGTACTTCTCCGGGTCCTTCAGCTTGATGCGGTACGACTCCTGCATCTGGTCCGGCGTGAGGGAGCTGGCGAGCGGGGAGTCGCCGAACTGCTCCTTGTAGTGCTTGTACGCCTGGTCCTGCGTCTCGTACGTGACGGCCTGGACGACGTCCATCTTGTCGAGGTCGGCCTTGATCTGCTTCTTCTGGTCGTCGGTCACCGCACCCTTGGCGCAGTTGGGGTCGGACTCGGCGTCGCTCTTGTTGCAGAGGAAGATCGAGACGTTGACCTTGTCGTACCAGTAGCCCTTCATGGTGTTGACCTGGTCGCTCATCAGGAGCGACCCGCCGAACAGGGCGAGCGACAGGGCGACGGAGACGACGACGGCGAAGGTCATCGTCAGGTTGCGGCGGAGACCGACACCGATCTCCGACAGGACGAACTGGGCGCGCATGGCGACTGGTTATGCCTTTCCGTGGATCTCGGGTGCGGTATCAGTGCTGGTAGCCGTAGACACCGCGGGCCTGGTCGCGGACGAGGCGGCCCTTCTCCAGTTCGATGACGCGCTTGCGCATCTGGTCCACGATGTTCTGGTCGTGCGTGGCCATCACCACGGTCGTGCCCGTCCGGTTGATGCGGTCGAGCAGCTTCATGATGCCGACGGAGGTCTGCGGGTCGAGGTTGCCGGTGGGCTCGTCGGCGATGAGCAGCTTGGGCCGGTTGACGAAGGCCCGCGCGATGGCGACGCGCTGCTGTTCACCACCGGACAGCTCGCCGGGCATCCGGTCCTCCTTGCCGCCGAGCCCGACGAGGTCGAGCACCTGGGGCACGGACTTGCGGATCTCGCCGCGGGACTTGCCGATGACCTCCTGCGCGAAGGCGACGTTCTCACCGACCGTCTTGTTCGGCAGCAGCCGGAAGTCCTGGAACACCGTCCCCAGCTGGCGCCGCATCTGCGGCACCTTCCAGTTGGAGAGGCGCGCGAGGTCCTTGCCCAGAACGTGCACCTGTCCGTGGCTGCACCGCTCCTCGCGGAGGATCAGCCGCAGGAAGGTGGACTTTCCGGAGCCGGAGGACCCCACGAGGAAGACGAACTCGCCCTTCTCGACCTCCAGGGAGACATCCCTGAGGGCGGGGCGGGTCTGCTTGGGGTAGACCTTGGAGACATTGTCGAATCGGATCACGGATGCACCACGGGTCGCCGGGGGTAGATGAGCGTGACCATACGCGACCCGGGTGGGGCATCGCAGTCACCGACCGTGGTTGCGCCATGGATGTGCCGTTTTGTGCCGAGCCCGCAGGGGCGCGGGGAGACGGTGCGGGCAACCACAGAAAACGCGCAGCCGCGCGACGGCCGCCGGAACCTGGCAAAGTGGAGGGGGAACATTCCCACCCCCACGGACGTTGGACACGTGGAACCGGCGCAAGGAGGGCAAGCGCATGACGTACGACCGGCTGGTGTGCGCGAACTGCGCGTCCCCCGTGAACGAGGGCCGCTGCCCCGTGTGCCGCGCGAACCGTGAGCGGATGCAGCAGGAGAACTTCCTGGCGGGCATGAACCCGATGGCTCTGATCGCACTGCTGACGGTGCTGATCGCCGCGGTGGCCCTGCTGGCGCACCAGACCGCGTAAGGCGGTACGCAGCCCCCCGGACAGGGCCGAGGGCCCGGAGCGTTTCGCTCCGGGCCCTCGGTGGTGTCGCTGTGTGTACGGTCCGTACGGTCCGTACGGTCCGTACGGCTGCGGCTACCGTCAGGCGGCAGCCCCGCCGCGACCGCCCACGAGGCGCGGCAGCAGACGGAAGCCGACACCGCCGGCGATCATCGTGGCGGCGCCGATCACCAGGAAGGTGGTCTGCGCGGCGCCCGTCTCGGCGAGCTCCTGGCCGTTGCCCTGGGCCTGCGGGGCCGGGGTGGAGTCCGAGCCGATCTCGGTGAGGGCGGAGGAGCCCTCCTCCTGCGGGGAGGTGCCACCGTCGGGGTCGGCGTTGTTGCCGTCGCCGACGCTGCCACCGTTGCCGTTGCCGTTGCCGCCGCCGTTGCCGCCGCCGTTGCCGTTCCCGTTGCCCGGGTCGGACGGGACGTCGGTCGGGTCCTCGGTGGGCTCGGTGGGCTCGGTGGGCTCGGTCGGCTCCTCGGTGGGCTCCTCGGTCGACGGCGGGTCCGTCGGGAGATCCGTCGGCGGGTCCGTCGGGAGGTCCGTGGGCGGGTCCGTCGGGAGCTCGGTCGGCGGGTCCGTAGGGTCGCCGTCGCCGGCGCTCACGCCGACACCGACACCGGTGTCGCCGAGGCCGACGCTCACGCCCAGGTCGAGAGCGGATGCCGCACCGGCGGCGGTCAGCGAGGCACCGGCGGCGATCACGGCACCGGCCGCTATCCGCGCGACACGGATCCGCGTCTTCTTCGTCATGTGGTTGCTACCCCCAGTAGCTCATCGTCATTAGGCAGCGCTCGGGGCTGTGCTCGACGGGGACAACTGCGGTGGAAGGCGCCCCGGTTCACATGCGCCCCAGAGACACGCATGCCGCGCTTCACCCTTCCCATTTTTCAAGAACACGTCAAGGCCGTTTGCGGCCGCCATGTCCAACTACGGGGGCTATGCCGGGAGTCTGAGGGCGTGAGTGTGATGTAAAACCCGGACATGGGGTACGGAAAAGGCAACTGCCGCCCTGGTGGCGGCAGTTGCCTTATCGACAAACTTACTTCTCCTGCTGCTTGCGCCAGCGAATTCCGGCCTCGATGAAACCGTCGATCTCGCCGTTGAACACCGCCTCGGGGTTGCCGACCTCGAACTCGGTGCGCAGGTCCTTGACCATCTGGTACGGGTGCAGGACGTAGGAACGCATCTGGTTGCCCCAGGAGCTGCCGCCGTCCTTGAGGGCGTCCATCTTGGCCCGCTCCTCCTGGCGCTGCCGCTCCAGCAGCTTCGCCTGGAGCACGTTCATGGCCGTCGCCTTGTTCTGGATCTGCGAGCGCTCGTTCTGGCAGGAGACGACGATGCCGGTGGGGATGTGGGTGAGGCGCACCGCGGAGTCGGTGGTGTTGACGCCCTGGCCGCCGGGGCCGGACGAGCGGTACACGTCCACGCGCAGTTCGGACTCGTCGATCTCGATGTGGTCGGTCTGCTCGACCACGGGCAGGATCTCGACGCCCGCGAAGGACGTCTGCCGCCGGCCCTGGTTGTCGAAGGGCGAGATGCGCACGAGCCGGTGCGTGCCCTGCTCGACGGAGAGCGTGCCGTACGCGTAGGGCGCCTGGACGGCGAACGTGGTCGACTTGATGCCGGCCTCTTCCGCGTACGACGTCTCGTAGATCTCGGTCTTGTAGCCGCGCTGCTCGGCCCAGCGCAGGTACATGCGCTGGAGCTTCTCGGCGAAGTCGGCGGCGTCGACGCCACCGGCCTCGGCGCGGATGTTCACCAGGGCCTCGCGGGAGTCGTACTCGCCGGAGAGGAGGGTGCGGACCTCCATCTCGTCCAGCGCCTTCTTCACGGCGGTGAGCTCGGACTCGGCCTCGGCACGGGTGTCCGGGTCGTCCTCCTCCTCGGCCATCTCGAAGAGGACGCCCAGGTCGTCGATGCGACCGCGCAGGGCCTCGGCCTTGCGCACCTCGGCCTGGAGGTGGGACAGCTTGCTGGTGATCTTCTGCGCCTCATCGGGGTTGTCCCAGAGGGACGGCGCGGCCGCCTGCTCCTCGAGCACGGCGATGTCTGCCCTCATCTTGTCGAGGTCCAGAACGGCCTCGATCGACTCCATGGTCGAGGAGAGGGACTTGAGCTCTTCGGATACGTCGACGACTGCCACGCCCTCCAGCGTAACGGCTCCGCCCGGCGGCCATGCCCGGGCGGCCGGACCACGAGCGCCGAAGCGCCTCGGCGGATCCCCATAACGGGGGCGAGACGCCCCCGCGTCCTGCGACGGCCTGCGGCAGGCCGTGGGCCCGACGGCGCACCGGCTGCGCGCCGCGGGAACCGGCCGACAGGTGGCCCGGCCACCGAACCGGCCTACGCGCTGCGTGCCCACGGCGCCGGGCCGGCCGGGTGCCGTC
>NZ_WWIC01000140.1:0-49699 GCF_009872555.1 Streptomyces sp. SID5643 | reverse complement strand
GCCCCGTCGTGCAGGTCCCGCTCGATGCGCCGCAGGTCGGCCGCGGCCGTGTCGACCACGACCCCCCGGTCCGACTCCAGCTCGGCGATCCGCCGCTCCAGCTCGTCGGAGGGCGACAACAGCGCCCGCACCATGGCCCGGTCGGCGTTGGACAGCCCCCGTGCGATGAACGGCAGCACCGGCCACAGCACGAACAGCGAAACCAGCGTGACGGTGAAGGTGAGCACGCCCCACGGCAGCCGGATGAACTCATACAGCACCGTGCGCCAGCCCACCGGGTCCTTCAGCTGCATCCACAGCCGCTGGAAGAAGCCGCCCCCGCCGCGCAGCCGCAGCCGGCTCGGCTCCTCGATCCGCACCCCGAGCAGCGCCCGGGCCCGCGCCCGCTCCATCCTGCCCAACTGCCGCGCACCCACGAGTCCGGCCGCGAGCAGCGGGAACCCGACCACCGTGACGGTCAGCCCGAAACCGATGGACATCATCGTCACGACGTAGGTGAAACCGAGCAGCGCGACCGGCAGGTTGGCCAGCAGGTGCGCGATCTCTTTCCAGGTGTGCCGGTCATAGGCGAGCCGGGCGGGCGGCGGACGGTCGTCCGGCCCGGCGGCCCCCCGGGCCGCCGTCGTCCCCGGGGACGTGATGCGTTGGGTCATATGCGTTAGCGTGCCCGGCGGCGGACGACGGCGCCATGAGGTGGGCCGCCAGGATCAACTGAGGAAAACCCCACCCTCGCGTGCAGGGCCGGTGACGGGCTGCTTACCCTGCCTTTATCAGGGCCTAGACTCCCGTGCGTACAGATCGTCGAACGGCGGCGTCCCCGTGAGCCGCAGCATCGTCGCAGGATCCAGGTCCGAGTTTCAGGGAGCGAGGGACGGACGTGCCGGAACCGACCGTCGTCACCACGACCGTCGTCGCGGCTGACTACTTCCAGTCCTACTCGGTCGTCGGACTGCTCGCCGTCGTCGGTGTGCTGTTCGTCGCCGTCGCCTTCGGGGCCGGACGCCTGCTGCGGCCCGTGGTCCCCACCCCCGAGAAGCTCCTGACGTACGAGTGCGGCGTCGACCCGGTCGGCGAGGGCTGGGCCCACACCCAGGTCCGCTACTACGTCTACGCCTTCCTCTACGTGATCTTCGCCGTCGACTCGATCTTCCTGTTCCCCTGGGCGACCGTCTTCGCCGCCCCCGGCTACGGCGCGACGACCCTGGTCGAGATGTTCATCTTCCTCGGCTTCCTGGCCGTCGGCCTGCTCTACGCATACAAGAAGGGCGTCCTGACATGGACGTGAACCCCTCGGCGCCCGAGCCCGTCCTGCTGCCCGAGCCCAAGCGGCTGGGCGCCCTGGCCCGCCTCGCGCCCGAGCCGATGAAGGTCGTCCTCAACTGGGGCCGCCGCTACTCGCTCTGGGTCTTCAACTTCGGCCTCGCCTGCTGCGCGATCGAGTTCATCGCCGCGTCGATGGCCCGCCACGACTTCATCCGCCTCGGCGTCATCCCGTTCGCCCCGGGCCCGCGCCAGGCCGACCTGATGGTGGTCTCCGGCACCGTCACGGACAAGATGGCCCCGGCCGTGAAGCGCCTCTACGAACAGATGCCGGAACCGAAGTACGTCATCTCCTTCGGCGCGTGCAGCAACTGCGGCGGCCCCTACTGGGACTCGTACTCCGTCACCAAGGGCGTCGACCAGATCATTCCGGTGGACGTCTACGTGCCTGGCTGCCCGCCGCGCCCCGAGGCACTGCTCCAGGGCATCCTCAAGCTTCAGGAGAAGATCGCCCGCGAGTCGCTGGGGGAGCGGTACGGCAGCGGCGCCGGCCGGCCTTCCGCGGCGGCACTGCAGAGCGGACTGGTGCAGCCGCCGGCCCCGGAGTCGACCTCGGGGGAGGGGCGATGACCGCCGTCGGCTGGCTGCCCGCCACCGCCGAGGAGCTCTTCGGCCCCGACGCCACGGCCGAGGAGTCCTACGAGGTCCTGACCGTCGACGTACCCCCGGCCGCCTGGATCACCGCCCTGGAGACCGCCCGGGACCGCCTCGGCTGCACCTACTTCGACTGGCTGAGCGCGGTCGACGAACCGGGCACGGGGTTCCGCGTCTCGGCCCACGTCGCGGCCCTGTCACCGCTGCGGCGCCTCCTCCTGCGTACGACGGTCCCGCACGAGGCCCCCGCTCTGCCCTCCGCCGTCGGCGTCTACGCGGGTGCCGCCTGGCACGAACGCGAGACGTACGAAATGTTCGGCATCACCTTCGAAGGCCACCCGGCGCTGGACCACCTGCTCCTGCCGGAGAACTTCGAGGGCCACCCCCTGCGCAAGGACTTCGTCCTGGCCGCCCGCGTCGCCAAGGCCTGGCCCGGCGCGAAGGAACCGGGCGAGTCGGAACACGGCGGCCCCAAGCGCCGCCAGATGCTCCCGCCCGGCGTCCCCGATCCCAACGAATGGGGCCCCCTCAAGGGGCAGCTCCCCCCGGCCCCCGCCCGCCCGGCCCGCGGCGCGGCACGTGCGGCCGGCGCGGCGGGCGAACGCCCCGCCCGAGGCGCGGCCCGCCCCGCGGGAGAACGTCCGGTACGGCGGACCC
Source organism: Streptomyces sp. SID5643 (assembly GCF_009872555.1). NCBI lineage: Bacteria > Bacillati > Actinomycetota > Actinomycetes > Kitasatosporales > Streptomycetaceae > Streptomyces > Streptomyces sp. SID5643. Next base: position 47,128 of record NZ_WWIC01000140.1, on the reverse strand, counting down.
GCTCGGCTTCGGAGGGCTCGGCAAGCCAGTCCGGTGCGTCCGGTGCGGGGGAGGGGACCTCGGCTGCCGGGCCGGGTGCTGCGGGTGCTGGTACGGAGACGCCGGCTGTTGGTGCGGGGACGCCGGCTGTCGGAGCGGAGGCTCCAGGCGCTGGTGCGGAGGCACCGGCCGCGGCACGGCGCTCGCGTACGGCGGCGGAGGGTTCCGCGAGTCAGTCCGCCGGTGGTGCGGAGGCTCCGGCCGCGGCACGGCGCTCGCGTACGGCGGCGGAGGGTTCCGCGAGTCAGTCCGCCGGTGGTGCGGAGGCTCCGGCCGCGGCACGGCGCTCGCGTACGGCGGCGGAGGGTTCCGCGAGTCAGTCCGCCGGTGGTGCGGAGGCTCCGGCCGCGGCACGGCGCTCGCGTACGGCGGCGGAGGGTTCCGCGAGTCAGTCCGCCGGTGGTGCGGAGGCTCCGGCCGCGGCACGGCGCTCGCGTACGGCGGCGGAGGGTTCCGCGAGTCAGTCCGCCGGTGGTGCGGAGGCTCCGGCCGCGGCACGGCGCTCGCGTACGGCGGCGGAGGGTTCCGCGAGTCAGTCCGCCGGTGGTGCGGAGGCTCCGGCCGCGGCACGGCGCTCGCGTACGGCGGCGGAGGGTTCCGCGAGTCAGTCCGCCGGTGGTGCGGAGGCTCCGGCCGCGGCACGGCGCTCGCGTACGGCGGCGGAGGGATCGGCGAGCCGGACCCCGCCCGACGAGCCGACCGCTCCGGCCCCGACGGGACCACGGCGCAACCGCTCGGCGTCGCAGGGCTCGGCGTCGCAGGGCTCGGTGTCGCAAGGGGCGGCGCAGCAGCAGCCCGGCGGCGACCGGACCTCCGAGCCCCCGACGCCCGGGGCATCGGCTCCGTCGCCGGGACCGCGCCGGTCGCGCAGCGCGTCGGAGGGCAGTGCGAGCCAGCAGACCCGGTCCGACCGTGGCGCCAGCCGGCCGGGCAGGGCTTCCACCACCCCCCACAGCTCGGACGCCCCCTGGCACCACGCCCGTCCGGCCTTCGGCGAACCGGCTCCCGAACGGTCGCCGGAGGCAGCGCAGTTGCCGGATCCAGAACCGTCGAACGGGGCACAGCCCTCCGACCCCGCGGACACCCCGGAGCCCTCGGACGACTCGAAGGCGGCCTCGGACGTTCCCGACAGCCCGGACACGGACACCTCCGACAGCCCAGACATCCCCGAGGACCCCGCAGGAGGCCCGCGGTGAACGACGTGCTCGACGTCGCCCTGCGACTCCTGATCGTCTTCGTCGTCTTCCTCACCTTCCCCCTGGTCATCGGCCAGACCGAACACAAGGTGATGGCCCACATGCAGGGACGCCTCGGCCCCATGTACGCCGGCGGCTTCCACGGCTGGGCCCAGCTGATCGCCGACGGCGTGAAGTTCGCGCAGAAGGAGGACGTCGTCCCCGCGGGCGCCGACCGCCGCATCTTCCAACTGGCCCCCGCCGTCGCCCTTCTGCCCTACCTCCTCGTCCTGCTCGCCATCCCCATCGGCCCCGGCGAGGGAGCCGTCGGCCAGGTCGTCGACGCGGGTGTCTTCTTCGTCCTGGCCGTCATGGGCGTCGGCGTCCTCGGCTCGCTCATGGCCGGCTGGGCGTCCGCGAACAAGTTCTCCCTGCTCGGAGGCCTGCGCACCGCCGCCCAGCTCCTCGCCTACGAACTCCCGATGCTGCTGACCGCGGCCTCCGTGGCGATGGCGGCCGGCACCGTGTCCCTCCCCGGCATCCTCGACGCCTTCGAGTGGTGGTGGCTGCCCTGGCAGATCGTCGGCGCCATCGTCTTCTTCGTGGCCGGTCTCGCCGAACTCCAGCGCCCGCCCTTCGACATGCCGGTCGCCGACTCGGAGATCATCTTCGGTGCCTACACCGAGTACACCGGCCTACGCTTCGCGCTCTTCCTCCTCGCCGAGTACGCCGGAATCGTCGTCCTGTGCGGACTCACCACCGTCCTCTTCCTGGGCGGCTGGCACGGCCCCTGGGGCGCCGAGGGCCTCGGCTGGGTCTGGACCCTGCTGAAGACCGCGGTCCTCGCCTTCCTCGTGATCTGGCTGCGCGTCACCTATCCCCGGCTGCGCGAGGACCAGCTCCAGAAGCTCTCCTGGACCCTCCTCGTCCCCCTCTCCCTCGCCCAGATCGCCCTCACCGGCGTCGTCAAGGTGGTGATCCAGTAACCATGGCCGAGTCGCTCCCGCCCACCCGGTCCCGCTTCCCGGGCTCCGGGCTCGCCAAAGGCCTGGCCGTCACCCTGCGCACGATGACGAAGAAGTCCGTCACCGCGCAGTACCCGGACGCCCAGCCCGACCTCCCGCCCCGCACCCGCGGTGTGATCGGCCTGTTCGAGGAGAACTGCACGGTCTGCATGCTGTGCGCCCGCGAGTGCCCCGACTGGTGCATCTACATCGACTCCCACAAGGAGACGGTCCCGGCGGCGACCCCGGGCGGCCGCGAGCGCAGCCGCAACGTCCTCGACCGCTTCGCCATCGACTTCTCCCTGTGCATGTACTGCGGTATCTGCATCGAGGTCTGTCCTTTCGACGCGCTGTTCTGGTCCCCCGAGTTCGAGTACGCCGAGACCGACATCCGCGAGCTCACGCACGAGCGGGACAAGCTCCGCGAGTGGATGTGGACCGTCCCGGCCCCGCCGGCCCTCGACCCCGGCGCGGAGGAACCGAAGGAACTGGTCACCGCCCGCAAGACCGCCGACAAGCTGGCCGCCCAGCAGGCACCGCCGGTCACCGAACCGCACGCCGACGAGCAGGCCCGCGCAGCCGAACAGCCCACCCGCCCCGAGGGCGACTCCCAACAGCAGACCGACCAGCCCGAGCCGGGGCAGGAGGGCTCGGAATGACCCTCGCCGCAACCGCCGCCCACCTCGCGACCGGCCCGGCCACCGGGGCCGCCAGCGGAACCCACGGCTTCCTCTCCCCGACCGGCGTCGAGATCGCCTTCCTCCTCGTCGGCCTGGTCACCCTCGGCGCCGCGCTCGTCACCGTCACCACCCGGCAGCTGGTGCACGCCGCCCTGTGGCTGGTGGTGACCCTCGGCGGCCTCGCCGTCGAGTACCTCCTGCTCACCGCCGAGTTCATCGCCTGGGTGCAGGTCCTCATCTACGTCGGTTCCGTGGTCGTCCTCCTCCTGTTCGGACTGATGCTCACCAGGGCCCCCATCGGCCGCTCCCCGGACGCCGACTCGGGCAACCGCTGGGCCGCCCTCACCGTGGCCGTCGCCGCCGCGGCCGCCCTGGTCTGGGTCGTCGTGGACGCGTTCCGCACCACCTGGATCGACCTGGACGGCCCCGCCGCCGGCTCCACCGAGGCCACCGGCGCGAGCCTCTTCCAGAACTGGGTCCTCCCCTTCGAGGCTCTCTCCGTCCTCCTCCTCGCCGCCCTGGTCGGGGCGATCGTCCTGTCCCGCAAGGCGAAGGCCGACGCCGCCACCCCGGCCGGCCAGGACACCGGGCGTGACACGGAAGGGGCCCGCTGATGCACCTCGCCTATCCCGCCGTGCTCTCCGCCCTCCTCTTCTGCACGGGCCTGTACGGCGTCCTCGCCCGCCGCAACGCGATCCTGGTCCTGATGTCGGTCGAGCTGATGCTCAACGCCGTCAACCTCAACCTGGTCGCCTTCGACGTCTGGCTCAGCAGGACCGCCGAGGAGACCCTGCACTCCGGACAGGCCCTGACCCTGTTCACCATCGCCATCGCCGCCGCCGAGATCGGCATCGGCCTGGCGATCGTCCTCGCAGTCCACCGCAACCGCGGCACCGCGGACATCGACAGGCTCCGCGACACCTCTGAACGGCACGACCCCGACGGCACCGACCACGACGCCCGCGCGGCCGAGCCGTCCGACGGGGCCCAGAAGGCTGAGGCCACCGCGTGACCACGACCACCCTCGCCGTCCTCGTCCCCCTCCTTCCGTTCCTCGGTGCCGTCGCCGGGCTGCTCCTGGGCCGCACGGCACCCGGCTTCGTCCGCCCGCTCGCCGTCCTGCCGACCCTCACCTCCCTCGTACTCGCCGCGCTCGTCGCCGTACGCCAGGGCGGCGACGCGGCCGTCGACCCGGCCACGGAACTCACCCCCACCGGCTCGGTCCCGATCGAGCTCGCCCTGCACATCGACGGCTTCGCCGCCCTCGTCGCCGTTCTGGTCGGCCTGGTCGCCTCCTGCGTGCAGATCTACTCGACGGGTTATCTGCGCGACGACCCGCGCTACCCCTCCTACGCCGCCCTGGTCTCTCTCTTCACCTCCGCGATGCTCCTCGTCGTCTACTCGGGCGACCTGATCGTGCTGCTGGTCGGCTGGGAGGTCATGGGCATCTGCTCCTACTTCCTGGTCGGCCACTACTGGGAGACCCCGGAGGCCCGCGCCGCCTCCCTCAAGGCCTTCCTGGTGACCAAGCTCGGCGACGTCCCCTTCCTGATCGGCCTGTTCGCCCTGGCCACCGACGCCGGATCGTTCCGCGTCATGCGGATCCTCGGCACCGTCGCCGGCGGTGGGCTCGACCACCCGACGCTGATCGCCCTGCTCCTCCTCGCGGGCGTGGCGGGCAAGTCGGCGCAGTTCCCGCTGCACACCTGGCTCCCCGACGCGATGGCGGGCCCCACACCGGTCTCCGCGCTGATCCACGCCGCGACGATGGTCGCCGCCGGTGTCTACTTCATCGCCCGGCTCCTCCCGGTCTTCGAGGCCTCCCGGGCCGCGATGGTCGTCCTCGCCGTCATGGCCGCCGTCACGATGGCCGGCTCGGCGCTCGCCGCGCTCGCCCAGGACGACATCAAGCGCGTCCTGGCCTATTCGACGATCGGCCAGCTCGGCTACATGACGGGCGCCCTCGCCGTCGGCGACCGCGGGGCCGCCGTCTTCCACCTCCTGTCCCACGGCGCCTTCAAGGCGCTGCTGTTCCTCGCGGCGGGCGTGATCATCCACGCCGCCGGCACCAACTCGCTCGCCGCCATGTCCCGCATGCGGAACCTGCGCGACCGCATCCCGGACGCGTACTGGACGATGACGGTGGCGCTGCTCGCGCTCGCCGCGATTCCGCCGTTCAGCGGCTTCTTCTCCAAGGAGGCCGTCCTCGGTGTGGCCGAGCACGTCGTCACCGGCCACACCGAGCACGCCCCCGCCGCGGCGGGCTGGATCGTCCTCGTCGCCGGCCTGCTCACGGCCGTGCTCACCGCCGCCTACGCCATGCGCCTGTGGCTGCTGGCCTTCCGGGGCCGGGGCACCGAAGCCCCCGACCACGGCAGGCAGCCACTGACGATGACCGTCGTGCTGTGGGTGCTGGCCGTGCCGTCGCTGGCCCTCGGCGCATTCGCCTTCCGCCTGCTGCCCGACTGGTTCGACGGCCGGGACCTCAGCCCGACCCTGACCACCTCCGTGCTCGGCACGGGCGTGGCCCTGGTCGGCGGCATCGTCACCTACGCGGCCTGGCGGCACACCACCGCGCTCACCGCCCGCGTCCCGCTCGGCGCGGTCGCGGCCCACCCCGAGGGCGACGCCGCCCGGGTCGAGGCCGAGGCCATCGCCAGCCACGAGCCGGCCTACGGCGACATCGCCTACGCGCCCGACCCCGCCGACCCCGGACGGCTGCTGCTCGGCCCCCTGCACCGGCACGCGGCCGCGGGCTTCCACCTGGACGCCGTGTACACGACCCTCTTCGTCCGCCCGGTCCAAGCCGGAGCGAGCCTCGTCCGGTTCCTCGACCGGGAGGTCGTCGAGACCTATGTGCGGGGCGCGGGTGCGCTGCCGCGCTGGCTCGGCACCGCCGTACGGCGCGCCCAGACCGGCAACGTCCAGACCTATGTGAGCGCGCTGCTCGCCGGCACCGTCGTCCTCGCGGTCGCCGTCGTCCTCGTCGCCACGGGAGCGTGAGCAGGCGTGATCGATATCAGCGAGTCCGTGATGCAGTTCCTTCTGGCGTTCATCGTCGTCGGCCCGCTCCTCGGCGCCGCCGCGGCCCTCCTGCCGGCCCCTCCTGGGCTGAAGGGGAAGTCACCCGAGCAGGCCGTGCTCCGGCACGGGGTCACCGTGACCGGCGCGGTCCTCATCGCGGCGATCGTCCTCGCGCTCGGCTTCGACCACGACCAGCCGTCGAAGATGCAGGCCAGTACTGACATCAGCTGGATCCCCGCACTCGACGTACGCATCCACCTCGGCATCGACGGCATCTCCCTCCCCCTTCTGGTCCTGACCGCGCTGCTGACCTTCCTCTGCGCGCTCTACTCGTACTTCAAGATGCCTGCGGGGCCGACTCCCAAGGCCTTCGTCGCCCTGCTGCTCGTCCTCGAATCCGGCACCCTCGCGACCTTCGCCGTCCTCGACCTGCTGCTGTTCTTCCTGGCCTTCGAGATGGTCCTCATCCCGATGTACTTCCTGATCGCCCGCTGGGGCGGCGAGGGCCGGAGCCAGGCCGCCTGGCGGTTCATCCTCTACACGCTGCTCGGCTCCGTGGTCATGCTGCTCGGCCTGCTCCTGATCGGGATCAAGGCGGGCACGTTCGACATGATGGCACTCGCCACTGACAACGGCCGGTCGCTGACCGCATCCGTGCAGGTCATCGCCGTTCTGGCGATCGGGATCGGGCTCGCGGTGAAGACGCCGATGTGGCCGCTGCACAGCTGGCTGCCCGACGCCCACACCGCAGCGCCGACCGTCGGCTCGGTCCTCCTGGCCGGCGTCCTGCTGAAGATGGGTACCTACGGGTTCGTCCGGATCCTGCTCCCCATCGCGCCGGACGGGTTCCGCACCTTCGCGCCCTACCTCGCCGCCCTCGCCGTCGTGGGCATCATCTACGGATCCCTCGCCTGCCTGGCCCTCGCCAAACAGGGCGCGAAGGGCGACCTCAAGCGCCTCATCGCCTACTCCTCCGTCGGCCACATGGGCTTCGTGCTGCTCGGCATCTCGACGATGACCCCGACCGGAGTGAACGGCGCCCTCTTCGCCAACATCGCCCACGGTCTCATCACCGGCCTGCTGTTCTTCCTGGTCGGCGCGCTCAAGGACCGCACCGGCACCACCGACCTCGACACCCTCGCCGAGGAAACCGGCGCCGCCCTCTACGGCAAGGCCCCGCGCCTCGGCGGCCTGCTCGCCTTCGCCGCCGTCGCCTCGCTCGGCCTGCCGGGCCTGGCCGGATTCTGGGGCGAGATGCTGGCCCTGTTCGGCGCGTTCCAGCCCGCCGCGGGCCTCAACCGCGCAGCCTTCCTCACCTTCATGGCGATCGGCGCGTTCGGCACGCTGCTGACGGCCGCGTACCTGCTGATCGTGGTCCGCCGCGTCTGCATGGGCGCCCTGCCCCACGACGCACCCGGGCTCACCGACGTCCGCTCGTACGAGTTCGCGGCGTGGACGCCGCTCGTCGTTCTCACCGTCGTCGCGGGCCTGTGGCCCAAGGCTCTCCTCGGCCTGAGCGACCCGGCCGTCCAGCAGCTCCTCGCAGGAGGCACCCGATGAGCTCCCCGGCCCAGCCCCTGGCCGCCTCGCTGGTCCAGTCCGTCGACTGGCTCGCGATCGCGCCCCCCACCATCGCGGCGGTCGCCGCACTCGTCGTCCTGGTCGCCGACCTGTTCCTTCCCGAGCACCGCAAGTCCCTGCTCGGCTGGACGTCGGTGGCGGGCCTGGCCGCCGCGACGGCGATGCTGCTGCCCCTGCTGGACGGCGACCGCAGCACCTTCTGCCTGACCGGCGACGCCGCCGTGTGCAGCTACACGGCCGACCGCTTCACCCTGGTCATCCAGTTCCTGGTCCTCGGCGGCGCCCTGCTCTCCGCGCTCCTGTCGGTCACCGCCCTGAGGGACGCCCGCAAGGAGCTGCCCGAAGGGGAGTACTGGTTCCTGCTGCTGTCCTCCGCGGCCGGGGCCGCCCTCCTGCCCGCCTCCCGCGACCTCGCGACCCTGATCGTCGCCCTGGAGGTCGCCTCCCTGCCCGCCTTCGCGCTGGTCGGCCTGCGGTACGGCGACCGGAAGTCCTCCGAAGCGGCCCTGAAGTTCTTCCTGTCCTCGGTCACCGCGACCGCGGTCAGCCTCATGGGCATCAGCTTCGTGTACGCCACCACGGGCACCCTCTACCTGACCCAGGTCGCCGACCGTATCCAGGACGTCGACGGGCAGTTCCAGACGCTCGCCCAGACCGGCGTCGTACTCACCCTCGTCGGCTTCGCCTTCAAGACGGCCGCCGTGCCCTTCCACTTCTGGGTGCCCGACACCTATGTGGGAGCGCCCCTGCCGATCGCGGCGTACCTGTCGGTCATCGGCAAGGCGGTCGGCTTCAGCGGCCTGATCCTGGTCACGGTCGTGGCCCTGCCGTCCTACGCCGACGTCTGGGGCCCCGCCCTGGCGGCCCTCGCCGCGCTGACCATGACCGTGGGCAACGTCGGAGCCCTCCGCCAGCAGGCCACGCGCGCGTACAGCGCGGTACGCCTCCTCGCCTGGTCCTCCGTCGGCCAGGCCGGCTACCTCCTGGTCCCGATCGCCGCCGCCGCGTACTCCGGGGACGCCGAGAAGTCGATCGGCTCCACTGTCGCCTACGCCTTGATGTACGGCGCCGTGAACCTGGGCGCCTTCGCCGTGGCCGCCCTCGTCGGCCGGACCAAGTCCCTCAACCGCGTCGCCGACTACCGCGGCCTGTACGCCTCCAGCCCCCTGTCCGCGCTGCTCCTGGGGTTCTTCCTGCTCTGCCTCGCCGGGCTGCCGCCGGGCATCATCGGCCTCTTCGCCAAGGTCACCGTCTTCTCGGCGGCCGTCGACGCCGGCCTCGGCTGGCTGGCCGTGATCATGGCTGTCAACGTCGTCATCGCGCTGTTCTACTACCTCCAGTGGACGGCCCTGCTCTTCCGCGCCCCCGAAGGGGAGCCCGAGAAGCACCGCGTCCCCGGCCCGGTCACCGCCGCGATCGCCCTGACCGGCGTCCTCGGCATCGCCCTGTCCGGCGCACCCCAGCTGGTCCTGCGCTTCACCGACACCGGGCTCTTCTGAACGAGCCCGTCTTCCCCGAGAACCGGCCGCTTACACACCGCGCGCGTGGGGCACTCGATCCCACGCGTGCGTGCCGCGGCCGGTTGCCGTCACCCGGACGGTCCGCCCACGCCGCCGCGCGCACCAGGGAACTTGAGCCTCCCGCCTGGCGTTGACCAGTACGGGAAGGTCCACTGGACGTGAGGACGCGGCACCAGTGGCACCGCAGATTCGACAAGCAAGGGTCCCCCTGCCGCACCACTTGGAGGGCGCACCGTGCACCGCCGGCACAACGGGCTCAGGACAGCGATCCTCCTGGGTGGACTGTCCGCACTCATCATCGTCATCGGCAGCTTCTTCGGCCGCATGGGGCTCGTCATCGCCGTCCTGGTAGCGCTGGCCACCAACGCGTACGCCTACTGGAACAGCGACAAACTGGCCCTGCGCGCGATGCGTGCCCGCCCGGTGAGCGAGTTCGAGGCGCCGGCGCTCTACCGCATGGTCCGCGAGCTCTCCACCCAGGCTCGCCAGCCCATGCCGCGCCTGTACATCTCCCCGACGGAGGCCCCCAACGCCTTCGCCACGGGCCGCAACCCACGCAACGCCGCCGTGTGCTGCACCGACGGCATCCTCCGCCTGCTGGACGAACGCGAGCTGCGCGGCGTCATCGGACACGAGCTGAGCCACGTCTACAACCGCGACATCCTCATCTCGTCGGTCGCGGGCGCCCTGGCCTCCGTCATCATGTTCCTGGTCAACTTCGCCTGGCTGATCCCCATCGGGCGCTCGGACGACGATGACGGCCCCGGGTTGCTCGGCATGCTGCTGATCATGATCCTGGGCCCGCTCGCAGCCTCGCTCATCCAACTGGCCATCAGCCGCTCCCGGGAGTACCAGGCGGATGCCTCCGGCGCCCAGCTCACCGGTGACCCGCTCGCCCTGGCCAGCGCCCTGCGCAAGCTCGAAATCGGCACGAAGCAGCTCCCGCTGCCGCCCGAGCCGCGCATCGAGACCGCCAGCCACATGATGATCGCGAACCCGTTCCGGCCCGGGCAGGGCCTCTCGAAGATGTTCTCCACACATCCGCCGATGGCGGAACGCATCGCCCGGCTCGAGAAGATGGCAGGTGGGAACCAATGAGGACCGTACTCAACGTCATATGGCTCGTGCTGAGCGGCTTCTGGCTGTTCCTCGCCTACATGCTCGCGGGCCTGCTCCTCTGCATCACCGTCATCGGCATCCCGTTCGGCATCGCGGCCTTCCGCATCGGCGTCTACGCCCTGTGGCCCTTCGGGTACACGACGGTCGAGCGCCACGACGCCGGCGCACCGTCCTGCGTGGGCAACGTGCTCTGGCTCGTCCTCGCGGGCTGGTGGCTCACCCTCGGCCACATCGCCACCGGCATCGCCCTGTGCGTGACGATCATCGGCATCCCGCTGGGCATCGCCAACTTCAAGCTCATCCCGGTCTCGTTGCTCCCGCTCGGCCGCGACATCGTGCGGACGAACGAGCCGTTCGCGGTGCGCTGACGCGAGGGAGCCTCTCCTCCCGCGCTGTCCACAGGCCCGTGGTTGTCCACAGGTCCGCCCGGCTGTCGGCGGCGGTCTGCATGATGAACCCATGACCGCGATCGAGCAGTTGCCGACCCGAGTGATGGCCGAGCCCTGCAACTCCCGCTTGCGGGCCCGACCGTCGCGTTCGGGCCCCGGCCCTGTCGCGCCCGTGAGAAGCGGCGAGAGACCTGAGCCGAGAGGTCCCGACAGCTCCGAGCCGAGATGCTCACGCAGGCCACGGGCCAAGGCATGGACGGCGGCGTGGTGGTGGTTGGGGAGCCGGTAACGGGCTCTATTTCCTCGCTGTCCCGCCCTCCACCCGCCGCCGCACCGCGTACGCAACCGCCCCCGCCACCAGCACCCCCGCGCCCACGACCACCGACACCCCGGGCAGCGAGAAAGCCAGCACCACACACCCGGCCAGCCCCACCGCCGGCACCATCCGCGCCGCCGGCGCCGAAGACAGCGTCCACGCCGACGCGTTGGCCACGGCGTAGTACGCCAGCACACCGAAGGAGGAGAAGCCGATCGCGCCGCGGACATCCACCGTGGCGGCCAGAACCGCGACCACCGCACCCACGGCCAGCTCCGCCCGGTGCGGCACCTGGAAACGCGGATGCACCGCGGCCAGCACCCCCGGCAGATGCCGGTCCCGGGCCATGGCCAGCGTCGTTCGTGACACCCCCAGGATCAGTGCCAGCAGCGAGCCCATCGCGGCCACCGCAGCACCGATCCGCACCACCGGCACGAGCCAGGGCGCTCCCGCCGCCCGCACCGCGTCGGCCAGCGGCGCCGTCGCGTCTCCGAGCCTGCCCGGCCCGAGCACCGAAAGGACTGCCACAGCCACACACGCGTACACCACCAGCGTGATGCCCAGCGCCAGCGGGATCGCGCGCGGAATGGTGCGCGCCGGATCCCGCACCTCCTCGCCGAGGGTGGCGATCCGGGCGTACCCGGCGAAGGCGAAGAACAGCAGACCGGCCGCCTGCAGCACGCCGTCCGCACCACCCGAGGCTCCGATGTCCAGCCGCCCCGCGTCGGCCTCACCGGAGACCAGACAGACGACCACCACGAAAGCCAGGACAGCCAGAACCAGCGCCACGATCACCCGCGTCAGCCACGCGGACTTCTGGACACCGCCGTAGTTCACCGCGGTCAGCGCCACCACGGCCCCGACCGCCACCGCGTGCGCCTGCCCCGGCCAGACGTACGTGCCCACGGTGAGCGCCATCGCCGCACAGGAGGCCGTCTTCCCGACCACGAACGACCAGCCCGCGAGATACCCCCAGAACTCCCCGAGCCGCTCCCGGCCGTACACGTAGGTGCCGCCCGAGGCGGGATACAGGGCGGCGAGGCGAGCCGACGACATGGCGTTGCAGTACGCGACGACGGCGGCGACGGCGAGCCCGATGAGCAGCCCGGTTCCGGCCGCGTGCGCGGCCGGCGCGAGGGCGGCGAAGATCCCGGCCCCCACCATCGAGCCGAGTCCGATGACGATGGCGTCACCCACGCCGAGGGTGCGGCGCAGGCCGGGTGCGGAGGCTGTCATGCGTCGCACCCTACTGATCAGTGCAACCAGCGGGTGCAGCCTGTACGTCCTCCCCACCAACAGGGCGTGAAGGAGCGCGGCGAGGAGGCCGCGCGCGGAACGCCCGACGTACGACGCACGGGCACGGCCTGCCGGGAGCAGGATCACAGGGCCGGGACAGTGCGGGCACAGCGTGAAAGGGCAGGTTCACGGCATGACCATCATCAGCTGGATCATCCTCGGGCTGTTGGCCGGAGCCATCGCGAAGTTCCTGCTGCCGGGGCGTGACCCGGGTGGCCTCATCGGCACGACCCTGATCGGCGTCGCGGGCGCGTTCATCGGCGGCTGGATATCCGCCCGCTGGATGGACCACCCGATCACCAAGGACTTCTACGACGGTGCGACCTGGGCGGCGGCCATCGGCGGATCGCTCGTCCTGCTGATCGCCTACCGCCTGCTGTTCGGCAACTCGCGGGACTGACCGCGCCCACCGACGGCCGACCGGCCGACCGGCCGACCGGCCGGCAGCCGGCAGCCGAGGCGATGGCGGCAGGTGGGCGACACATGGGCGGCCGCTGGCAGCCGGCGACGAGCCCGATAGCGGCAGCGGGCGGGACCGACGGCGGAGGCGGGCAGGCGGGGCGAGAAGGGCGGGCACCGGTGGTACCCACCCCTCCCCGTATCCGTACGGGCGGGAGCCCGGGGACCGGACCTACCGGTAGTTCACGAACTGGATCGCGAAGTCGAAGTCCTTGCCCTTCAGCAGGGTGATGACGGCCTGCAGATCGTCACGGCTCTTGGAGCTGACCCGCAGCTCCTCGCCCTGCACCTGCGCCTTCACGCCCTTGGGGCCCTCGTCGCGGATGGTCTTCGCCACCTTCTTGGCGTTCTCCTGGGAGATCCCCTCCTTGATCGAAGAGAAGATCTTGTACTCCTTGCCGGAGAGCTGGGGCTCGCCCGCGTCCAGAGCCTTCAGCGAGATGCCCCGCTTGATCAGCTTGGACTGGAAGACGTCGAGGATGGCCTTCACCCGGTCCTCGGAGTTCGCCTCCATGAGGATCTGCTCGCCGGACCACGAGATCGAGGCACCCACGCCCTTGAAGTCGTAGCGCTGCGAGATCTCCTTGGCGGCCTGGTTGAGTGCGTTGTCGACCTCCTGCCGCTCGACCTTCGAGACGATGTCGAAACTGGAGTCGGCCATGTCCTGTGGCTCCTTGTATCGGGGTGCGTATCGTGCGTACCGGCGTATGCGGGCGGTCGCAGGGCCCGTTCAGGTCCCGGGCCGCATCCGGACAAGCCTAGCCACCCCCGGCCCTCCGGGCGCCGATCAATCGAGTGGCGGAGCACCCCTCCACATCAGGTATTGTTTACGTCGTTGCCACGGAGCGCCGCGGAAGAGCGGCTCACCAGGCAGCAACCCCGGCGGTGTGCCCGAGCGGCCAAAGGGAGCAGACTGTAAATCTGCCGGCTCAGCCTTCCCAGGTTCGAATCCTGGCGCCGCCACACTGGGGAAGACCCCCTCTCACCTGCGGAGACGCAGCTGAGAGGGGGTTTTTCATTGTCTCCATGCGTGTCCCCCGGGATGCCCCCGCCTCCCGGTCGTCCCCCGCCGGGCGCCCCCGAGGGGGTGAGCATGATCACTCCACCTCGCGGCCATCACGTGGCACGTACGGACCTCCACCCACGAGCCCACCGCGAGCCCACCCGAGTAAGCACGCCAACGACTGCTCACCGATGGGTGGTTCACACCTACTGCGGGGAGCTCGTCGAGGGGCATGAACTCGTCAGATACGCTGCCGCCTCTTGTAACGGCATTCTCCTGATGAGGTGTGAAGGAAAACAGGCAGACGAACCGTCGCGGTGGCCACGCTCGTGGGGGCGTTGGGGCTCTCGGTGCTGAACGCGCCGGCGGCTCAGGCGGCGGACACCGGCATCACCGTGTCGGGCATCGTCATCAACAAGGGCAAGCCGATCGTCGTCGGTACGACGCACACGGTGGAGCCGCCCATCAGTTTCAACATCGCGTTGCCTTCGGGGTACAGCACCTCCGACCCCTCCCGCTACGACGCTTATCCCTTCCTCTACCGCGGCACCATCAAGACGGCGGCCGACACGGGAGAGAACTTCATCGAGCCGGGCGGTTACACCTGCTACGAGACCGACTCCAAGCACGCTCGCTGCGAGGGCAACCTCTACATCGACCCGCACCCTGGCCAGGAGCACGTCGACTCCAACAGCGACGCCACGACCTGGAAGGCCGGCGTCTCGCTGCGGCTGTGGAAGGCCGACGGCGGCCTCAAGGCCGGGGAACTGGAGACGCGGTCCGCGACCGCCCAGCTCAAGCGTGCGGCCAAGGTCGCCACCAACGCCTCGCCGGAGCCGGTCACCAAGGGCAAGCCGATCACCGTCACGGGCAAGCTGACCCGGGCGAACTGGAGTACGAAGAAGTACGACGCCTACAGCGGCCGTACAGTCAGCCTCCAGTTCCGCGCCAAGGGCACCGACACCTACAAGACGGTCAAGAAGGCCACCACCAGCAGCACGGGGGTCTGAAGACCACGGTCACGGCCTCGGTCGACGGCTACTACCGCTGGGTGTACTACGGCAATTCCACGACCGGCGCGGCCACCGGCGCGGCCGACTACGTCGACGTGAGCTGACGGCGATCTCCCGGTTCCGCCGGTTCTGCCGGTTCTGCTGGTGCTGCTGACTCAGGCGGCTGCCGAGATGGCCCGGAACGGCAGTCCGCCGAAGGTCGTCGTTTGGCCGGTGTGGGGGGTACCGCCGTGGCGCACCCCCACACCCGATGAACCGACTAACGGACCGCGTCTCCGTCCCGCCGTGGCTGAGCTCGATTCGTGCTCAGCCACGCCGGTGTTCAAGAGCGTGAGCTGTACCGCTCGGGGCGGGTAGCCGGCCGCGATGACCGCGTACGCGCCGGTGTCCAGGTCGGAGAAGGCGTATGCCCCGTCGGCGCCGGTGCGTGTCGTGGCAGCCGCGTTGCCCGCCGCATCCATCGAGTCACCAGCAACCTGATGGAGGTGCGCGCACGGCGAGCGCGGCACACTGGCCCCATGTCCTCCCGTCGCAGAGTCTGCCCCGAGTGCCGTCGCGAGATCGCCGTCGTCGCCGGGCGGTACGCGCGCCACGACCCGCCCGGTGCCCGTGAGCACGGCGAACTCACCTCGTGCCCGGGCTCCCGCCGTCAGGCCCGCCCGGGCCCCGAGCAACCGTCCCTGGACGGCTACACGGTCCCGGACTTCCCCGGCCAACTGCCCCTGTTCTAGGCCCCGACCGCACGGCCGGCAGCGAACCTCAGTTCCCCGCCACCGACTTCACCGCCACCGAGACCGGCACCGATCCGCTGATGAGTTCCAGAGTGAGCCCGGCCGTCGCCGGGGTGTCCACCAGCTCGGCCAGCACGGCGGCCACGTCGTCGCGCGGGATCGGGCCGCGGCCGGTGCCGGCCTCCAGACGGACCAGACCGGTACCGGCGTCGTCGGTGAGCTGTCCGGGGCGCAGGATCGTCCAGTCCAGGGCGTCCAGCCCGCGCACGTATGCGTCCGCCTCGCCCTTGGCACGCAGGTAGACGTCGAAGATCTCGTCGCCCTCGTGGTGCGGATCGGCACCCATGGACGACACGATCACGAAGCGCCGTACGCCCGCCTGCACCGCCGCGTCCGCGAAGAGGACCGCCGCGGCCTTGTCCACCGTGTCCTTGCGGGTCGCCCCGCTGCCCGGGCCGGCGCCCGCCGCGAAGACCGCGGCGTCGGCGCCCCTCAGCCGCTCCGCGACCTCGTCCACGGACGCCGACTCCAGGTCGAGCACGACCGGTTCGGCACCGGCCTGCCGCAGGTCGTCCGCCTGCTCGGCCTTCCGGATGATTCCCGCCACCTCGTCCCCGCGCGCGGCGAGCAGCCGCTCCAGCCGCAGCGCGATCTGACCATGACCACCAGCGATGACAATGCGCATGCCTTCGACCGTACGCCTCGACAGCACCGTCCGCCGCACGGCCTGGGCCACGCCGACCGGGCTCGCGGAACACCCCACCCCAGGACTTACGGCACCTCATCACGCACCACCGACCCGCCCCAGCCGCGGCAGGCCCAACGCACCTCACCGGCCTCGCACCAGCAGGCCCCACGGCACCTCTCCGGCCCCTGCAACAACCGCAGCTCCAACGGCACCTCTCCGGCCCCTGCACCCGCAGGCCCTACGGCACCTCCCCCCGCCCCTGCCGCGGCAGCCCCAGCTCGACCGAAGCCGCCGAGCTGCAGTACTCCCGTACCGCGCTGGTCCGCGCCACCACGCGCCCCTGGTGCACGACGATCCGGCTGTACGCCAGGGACAGCACCCCGGCCAGCCGGTCCCCGCGCACCGCGAGCAACTCGGCCGGGAAACCCGCCTCCACCCGCACCTCGGGCAATCCCAGCACCGCGCGCGCCGACGAGCTCACCGCGTCGTACGCCTCCTCGGGCGGCAGCCCGTAGCGCGAGGCCAGCAGGAAGGCCGCCTCCAGCGGGTCACCGCGCCCCACCGGATTGGACACGTCCCGCAGCGCCCCGCTCCCGGCGGCCACCCGCACCCCGGCCGCGCGCAACAGCCGTACAGGGGCCGCCCCGCGCCGGTCGACCCCGCCGCAGCCGCCCTGCGGCAGGCACACCACCGCCACCCCGGCCGCCGCGAGCTGGTCGGCCGTCCGCGAGGCCACCTCGGAGGGCAGCCGGCCGAGATCGCCGCAGGGGCTGAGGGACACCCCGGGGCGCAGCCCGCCCGCCATGGCCGCCAGCCGGGCCAGCCGCGCCGGATCCCCGGCGTCCGTGTGCAGGTCGACGGGGCAGCCGTGCTCCGAGGCCATCTCCAGGACCGCCTCCACGTACCCGGTCGGGTCGGGGTCGAGGTCCGGCCGGCCGCCCACTACCGAGGCGCCCATCTTCACCGCGTCCCGCAGCATCGCGAGCCCGTCCGCACCGGCCACCCCGGTCAGCACCCGGGGCACCGCCACCGTCGTCAGCTCCGCCAGCCCACGCAGCGCGCGCCGCGCCTGCAACACGGCACCGAGCGCGCCCAGGCCCTGGACGTCCCCCACACGCACGTGTGCCCGCAGCGCCGTCGCCCCGTGCCCGAGCTGGAGCAGTGCGGCCTCCGTCGCCCGGCGCTGCACGTCCTGCGGCTCGTACGAGACCGGCCCCCCGGTGTCCGCCGACAGGGCCGTGTCGGCGTGGGCGTGCGGCTCGGCGGGAGCCGGCAGCAGCAGGTAGCCCCTGAGGTCCACGCGTGTCCCGCACGCGCGCGTGCCGCCCGCCCCCAGGCTGCCGGCCGTGCCGACCGCCTCGATACGCCCGCCGCCCAGCCGTACGTCCACGGTCCTGCCGTCGGTGAGCCGCGCCCCGCACAGCAGCAGCGACGACGGGTCGGCCGGACCCGGCGAGGACGACGGGGGCGGGGGTGGCTGCGGCCGGCTGTCGGGCATCGCACTCCAGGGGCTCGTGCTGACACGGGAGGACGCATGATCACGCAGAGTGAGACGAGCCTAGGACGGCCCCCCGCCCACGGCGGGGAGGAGCGCAATAGTCGTACCGGCGTGGTCCGCTCACGGAACGGGAGGGGTCCACGGGGCCGCCGGGAGGACGGTCCGGGCGCCCGGGGCGAGTGCCTCGAAACGGATTTGGGCGAACGGCGGCGGAGCGTGTAATGTCTTCATCGCTCGCCCCAATAGCTCAGTCGGCAGAGCGTCTCCATGGTAAGGAGAAGGTCAACGGTTCGATTCCGTTTTGGGGCTCTGGTGTGACTGGCTCCCGTCGCAAGACGGGGTCCGGACCACATCAAAGCGGTGTAGCTCAGTCGGTAGAGCAAGCGGCTCATAATCGCTGTGTCACCGGTTCAAGTCCGGTCACCGCTACTGACAGTAGCCGATTGCGGGGTCGGTCCTTCGATCGGCTACTCTTCTTGCGTTAAATGCCCATCCGTTCGTCTTAGGAGCACTCACGTGGCTGCCACCGACGTCCGCCCGAAGATCACGCTGGCCTGCGTGGAGTGCAAGGAGCGGAACTACATCACCAAGAAGAACCGGCGTAACAACCCGGATCGTCTGGAGATGAAGAAGCACTGCCCGCGTTGCAACGCGCACACCGCGCACCGCGAAACGCGATAAATCAGGCTCGTACGCGAGGCCGTTCCCGAGTGATCGGGGGCGGCCTCGCGTCGTTGAGGGACCCGTACCGGTCAGTAGAGCTACCAGGAGGTGCCGAGCCATGGCGCTCGACCAGTCCTTCGTGGGGCGGACGTACCCGCCCACCGCGCCGTACGAGGTGGGCCGGGAGAAGATCCGTGAGTTCGCCGAGGCGGTCGGGGACGCCAACCCGGCGTACACGGACGCGGAAGCCGCCAAGGCACTCGGGCACCCCGATGTGATCGCCCCTCCGACCTTCGTCTTCGCGATCACCTTCAAGGCCGCCGGCCAGGTCGTCCAGGACCCGCAGCTCGGCCTGGACTACAGCCGCGTGGTGCACGGCGACCAGAAGTTCGCCTACCGCCGCCCGGTCCGGGCCGGCGACCGGCTCTCGGTCACCTCGACCATCGAGGCCGTCAAGTCCCTCGCGGGCAACGACATCGTGGACATCCGCGGTGAGGTGCACGACGAGGCGGGCGAGCACGTCGTGACCGCCTGGACCAAGCTCGTGGCCCGCGCGGCCGAGGAGGCGTGAGCGACCCCATGACCGCGAAGATCTCCTACTCCGACGTCGAGGTCGGCACCGAACTGCCCGCGCAGACCTTCCCCGTGACCCGCGACACCCTCGTCCGGTACGCGGGCGCCTCCGGCGACTTCAACCCGATCCACTGGAACGAGAAGTTCGCCAAGGAGGTCGGCCTGCCGGACGTCATCGCGCACGGCATGTTCACCATGGCCGAGGCGATCCGTGTGGTCACCGACTGGACCGGCGACCCGGGCGCGGTGGTCGAGTACGGCGTCCGCTTCACCAAGCCGGTCGTCGTGCCGAACGACGACCAGGGTGCCGTGATCGAGGTCGCCGGCAAGGTCGCCGCCAAGCTCGACGACAACACGGTCCGCGTGGACCTGACCGCGACCAGCGCCGGGCAGAAGGTGCTGGGCATGTCGCGGGCGGTCGTGCGACTGGCCTGAGACAGCAGCGACACGACGTAAGGGGCGTCCTCCATTGCGGGGCGCCCCTTACGTGTGTCTCGGGCACGCCATCGCTTGACGTAGTTAGTGATTGAGTACTAACTTTTCAGGCATGGCAAGGATGAGTGCGGAAGAGCGACGCGAGAGCGTCATCCGGGCCGCGACGACCGAGTTCGCCCGCGGTGGCTACCACGGCACCTCGACCGAGGCGATCGCCCGTCGGGTCGGTGTGTCGCAGCCGTACCTCTTCCGGCTCTTCCCCGGCAAGAAGGCGATCTTCCTGGCGGCGGCGGAGCGCTGCGTGGAAGACACCATCCGCACGTTCGCGGAGGCCTCCGAGGGGCTCGAGGGTGAAGAGGCCCTGCATGCCATGGGGGAGGCGTACACCAAGGTCATCGAGGAGCGTCCCGAGCGGCTCATGATGCAGATGCAGATGTACGTCGCCGTGAAGGCCGCCGAGGAGGAGGGTGACCATGAGTTCGGCGAGTCGGTGCGGGCCGGCTGGATGCGCCTGTGGGACACCGTCCACCTCCCGCTGGGGGCCGACGCCGGTGAGACCACGATGTTCATGGCGTACGGAATGCTCATCAACTGCCTGACGGCCATGGGATTCCCGCCCGGGCACCGCGTCTGGGAGGGCATGTACCCCTCGGCGCGCCGCAAGGCCCAGCCGGAAGGCTGACAGGGAAGGGTGGGGGGCGGGGCATTCTCATGATCACGGAAGTTAGTAATCAATAACTAATCGATCACGGCACACACTCCATGGGGGAGCGATGTCACAGCAGACCGCACGTCCCGGGGGAGCCGCCTGGGCCCTCGTCATCACCAGCGTCGCCGGATTCATGGCGGCCCTCGACAACCTCGTCGTCACCACCGCCCTGCCCTCCATCCGGGAGGACCTCGGCGGCGGGCTGCACGACCTGGAATGGACGGTGAGTGCCTACACGCTCACCTTCGCCGTCCTGCTGATGTTCGGCGCGGCTCTCGGCGACCGTTTCGGCCGCCGACGGCTGTTCATCGCCGGGCTCGCCGTCTTCACCGGAGCCTCCGCCGCCGCGGCCATGGCGCCCGGCATCGACTCCCTCATCGCCGCCCGCGCGGTCCAGGGCGCCGGCGCCGCGGTGATGATGCCGCTGACGCTGACCCTGCTGACCGCCGCCGTGCCCGTCGCCAAGCGCGGGATGGCGTACGGCATCTGGGGCGCCGTCAACGGACTCGCCGTCGCCTCCGGACCGCTCGTCGGCGGCACCCTCACCGAGCACATCTCCTGGCAGTGGATCTTCTGGCTGAACGTCCCGCTGGGGCTGGCCCTGCTGCCGCTCGCCCGCCTCCGCCTCGCCGAGTCCCACGGCACCGGAGCGCCGCTCGACGTCCCCGGCACCCTGCTCGCCAGCGGCGGCCTGTTCGGCATCGTCTACGGGCTGGTGCGCGGCCCCGCCGACGGCTGGACCTCCGCCCTCGTCCTGACCGGGCTGTTCGCGGGCGGAGCGCTGCTCGTCGGCTTCATCCTCTACAGCACGCGCGCCAAGAACCCCATGCTGCCGATGCGGCTGTTCCGCTCCCGGGCGTTCTCCGGCATCAACGCGGCGAGCCTGCTGATGTTCCTCGGCATGTTCGGCTCGATCTTCCTGCTCAGCCAGTACATGCAGGGCGTCCTCGGCTACTCGCCCACCGAGGCGGGCCTGAGGATGCTGCCCTGGACCGGTATGCCGATGCTGGTCGCCCCGATCGCCGGCATCCTGGCCGACCGCATCGGCGGCCGCCCGGTCGTCGCCGCGGGCCTCTTCCTGCAGGCGCTGGGCCTCGGCTACATGGCGGTGGTGGCCACGGCCGACGCCTCCTACCTGTCCCAGCTGCCCGCCCTGATCATCAGCGGCGTCGGCATGGCGCTGTTCTTCGCCCCCGCATCGCACCTGGTCATGTCCAGCGTGCGGCCCTCGGAGCAGGGCATCGCCTCCGGCGCCAACAACGCCCTGCGCGAGGTGGGCGGGGCGCTCGGCATCGCCGTCATGGGGTCGATCTTCGCGGCCCAGGGCGGCTACGAGACCGGCCAGACCTTCGTCGACGGCATGCGGCCGGCCCTGGTGACGGGCTCCGCGGTGGTCGCCGTCGCGGGCATCGCCGCCCTGCTCATACCGACCCGGCGGAGCACGGAACGGCAGGCGCAGCCGGACGAACCGGCGCCGGTGCTGGAGAAGGCCGCCCACTGACCCCGAAGGACCCGAACAAGGAGAAGCGGCCATGCCCACTCTTCCCTGGACCGTCCCGAACACCCCGCCCCGCGACACCGAGGTGCACGTCTTCGCCTCGCGCTTCGAGACCCGCACGCTCTGGGGAGCCCTGAGGTTCCTCGCCGGAACGCCCGCCGTCTGGCGGCAGGTCCGCCGGAGCCCCGGCGCCTACGGAGCCACCCTGAGGGCGAAGCCCTTCAAACGGACCTTCTGGACCTTGTCGGCCTGGGAGTCCAAGGACGCGCTGCACGCCTTCGTCCGCGCGGGCGCCCACGGCCACTCCTCCCGGGGCCTCGCCCCGCAGATGAAGGACTCGGCCTTCACCACCTGGCAGGTGAGCAGCGACAACCTCCCGCTCTCCTGGTCCGAGGCGCTCCGCCGTCTGCCCTGAGAGGCACCACGCACGCGTGCGGCCCCCTTTCCCCGGCGAAAGGGGGCCGCACCCACACGTGCCCGGAGCCGTCAGTGCCGTCTCGTACTCTTGAGCCCGTGCAGGAACTCCACGACGCCCCCCTCGCCCCGCTGACGACCTTCCGGCTGGGCGGTCCCGCGACCCGGCTGGTCACCGCGACGACGGACGACGAGGTGATCGCCGCCGTCCGCGAAGCCGACGAGGCGGGCACCCCGCTGCTGCTCATCGGCGGCGGCTCGAACCTGGTCATCGGCGACAAGGGCTTCGAGGGCACCGCCCTCGTCATCGCTACGAAGGGCTTCTGCCTCGACGGCACCGGCCTGGAGCTCGCGGCCGGCGAGATCTGGACCGACGCGGTCGCCCGCACGGTCGAGGCGGGTCTGGCCGGCATCGAGTGCCTGGCCGGCATCCCCGGCTCGGCGGGCGCGACCCCCATCCAGAACGTCGGGGCGTACGGCCAGGAGGTCTCCTCGACGATCACCGAGGTCGTCGCCTACGACCGCAGCTCCGGCGAGACGGTCACCCTCGCCAACGAGGACTGCGCCTTCTCCTACCGCCACAGCCGCTTCAAGTCCGACCCCGAGCGCTACGTGGTCCTGCGCGTCCGCTTCGCCCTGGAGGACGCCGAGGGCCTCTCCGCCCCCCTCCGGTACGCCGAGACGGCCCGGGCCCTCGGAGTGGAGCCCGGCGACCGCGTCCCGCTGACGCAGGCCCGGGAGACGGTGCTCAAGCTGCGCGCCGGCAAGGGCATGGTCCTGGACCCCGAGGACCACGACACCTGGTCGGCGGGCTCCTTCTTCACCAACCCGATCCTCACGGACACGGACTTCGCGGCGTTCCGCGCCCGCGTGCATGAGCGGCTCGGCGTCGGGGTGGAGCCCCCGGCGTACCCGGCGGGTGAGGGCCGCACCAAGACCTCCGCGGCCTGGCTGATCGACAAGGCGGGCTTCACGAAGGGGTACGGCGACGGTCCGGCCCGCATCTCCACGAAGCACACGCTGGCGCTCACGAACCGGGGGAGCGCGACGACGGAAGACCTCCTCGCCCTGGCCCGCGAGGTCGTGGCAGGAGTCCGTGACGCCTTCGGAATCACCCTGGTCAACGAGCCGGTCACGGTGGGCGTCAGCCTCTAGTAGGCGAGACCCACGCCCTGCTTCACGGTGGCCGCGTCGCCGACCATCGCCAGCATCGCGTGCGCGACGTCGGCACGTCCCAGGGAGCGGGCCCTGGGCGGAGTCCCCCCGACGGCCACCCGGTACATCCCGCTGACCGGCCGGTTCAGCAGTCTCGGGGGCCGTACCACCGTCCAGTCGGTGGCACTGCGGGCGATCCCCGCCTCCATCGCGCGCAGGTCGGCGTAGACGTCCTGGTAGATCCGCGAGACGACGGCGCGCGCCACCCGGTCGAGCGCCGCGTCGCCCTCGGGCACGGGCCCGATCGGGGCGGCGCTGATCGCCAGCAGCCGCCGCACGCCCTCCGCCTCCATGGCGTCCAGCACCGTCCGGGTCAGCCGGGTCGCGTCTCCGGCGTGCTTACGGCTGCGGGCCCCGAGGCCCGACAACACGGCGTCCCGCCCGGTCACGGCAGGGCGCAACGCCTCGGCGTCGGTCAGGTCCGCCCGGCACACCTCCAGGCCGGCGCCGGTCACGGTCAGCCGGGCCGGGTCCCGGACGACCGCCGTGACCTGGTGGCCCGCCGTCAGCGCCTGCCGCACGATTTCCCGCCCGACGCCGCCGGTGGCACCGAACACAGTCAGCTTCATGAGGTACGTCCCCTGCCGGATAGGTTGGTGGGTGTTCACTCACCTCTGGTCTTCTCCGTAGGGTGAGTGAGTACTCACCCACCCGTCAAGCCATTAAGGATCCGCCATGCAGCCACCGGCCCGGGAGCGCGTCCTGGACGCTGCGCATCAGCTGATGCTCACCGTCGGGCTC
Source organism: Streptomyces sp. SID5643 (assembly GCF_009872555.1). Lineage (NCBI taxonomy): Bacteria > Bacillati > Actinomycetota > Actinomycetes > Kitasatosporales > Streptomycetaceae > Streptomyces > Streptomyces sp. SID5643. Next base: position 23,345 of record NZ_WWIC01000140.1, on the reverse strand, counting down.
GCCCGCGCCACCACGAAGGAGATCGCCCGGGCAGCCGGTTGCTCCGAGGCCGCGCTCTACAAGCACTTCACGAGCAAGGAGGACCTGTTCATCCGCGTCCTCTCGGAGCGGCTGCCCCAACTCGGCCCGCTGCTGCGGGGACTGGCCGCGGAGCCCGGGCAGGGCACGCTGGAGGCGAACCTCAGGGAGATCGCCCACCAGGCGGCCCTGTTCTACGAGCAGAGCTTTCCGATCGCCGCGTCGCTGTACGCCGAGACGCAGTTGAAGCGGCGGCATGACGAGATGATGCGCGAGCTGGGTACGGGCCCGCATGTGCCGATCGCGTACCTGGACGACTACCTGCGGGCCGAGCGGGCCGCCGGGCGGGTGAGGGCCGACGTGGACACGTTCACCGCGGCGTCGTTGCTGATGGGGGCGTGCGCGCAGCGGGCGTTCGCGTACGACGCGGCACCGGGGGGCCGCCCCCCGGTGGAGTCGTTCGCCGCGGGTCTGGCCCGCACGCTGCTGGCGGGTATCGCGAGCTGACCCGCGTCCTGCCGGTGCCGGGGCGGGTCAGCAGCCCGCCGGAGCGGCGGAGGCCGCCGCAGGCACCCGGCACCGGCATACCGCCCCTCGAGAAGCGACCCGCACCCCTAGGACATCAACCAGTCGTCAACGCCCGACAGCAGCTTGGCCTTCACGTCCTCCGGGGCCGCCGAACCCCGGACCGACTGCCGGGCCACCTCCGCCAGCTCGGCGTCCGTGAACCCGTGATGCCGTCGGGCGATCTCGTACTGCGCGGCAAGACGCGACCCGAACAGCAACGGGTCGTCCGCGCCCAGCGCCAACGGCACGCCCGCCTCGAACAGCGTCCGCAGCGGCACGTCCTCCGGCTTCTCGTACACCCCGAGCGCCACGTTCGACGCGGGGCACACCTCGCAGGTCACCTGCCGGTCCGCCAGCCGTTTCATCAGCCGCGGGTCCTCCGCGGCCCGCACCCCGTGACCCACCCGGCTCGCCCCGAGGTCGTCCAGACAGTCCCGCACCGACGACGGGCCCGCCAGCTCACCGCCGTGCGGCGCCGACAGCAACCCGGCCTCGCGGGCGATCCCGAACGCCCGGTCGAAGTCCCGCGCCATCCCCCGCCGCTCGTCGTTCGACAGTCCGAACCCGACCACGCCCCGGTCCGCGTACCGCACGGCCAGCCGGGCCAGCGTCCGCGCGTCCAGCGGGTGCTTCATCCGGTTCGCCGCGACCAGCACCCGCATCCCGAGCCCGGTCTCCCGCGACGTCGTCTCCACCGCGTCCAGGATGACCTCCAGCGCCGGGATCAGCCCGCCCAGCCGGGGCGCGTACGACGTCGGGTCGACCTGGATCTCCAGCCACCCCGACCCGTCCCGCACGTCCTCCTCCGCGGCCTCCCGCACCAGCCGCTGGATGTCCTCCGGCTCCCGCAGGCACGAACGCGCAGCGTCGTACAGCCGCTGGAAGCGGAACCAGCCCCGCTCGTCCGTGGCCCGCAGCCTCGGCGGCTCCCCGCCGACCAGCGCCTCGGTCAGCGCCTCGGGCAGCCGTACCCCGTACTTGTCGGCCAGTTCCAGCACGGTCGAGGGCCGCATCGACCCGGTGAAGTGCAGGTGCAGATGGGCTTTCGGCAGCTCAGAGACATCACGTACACGCTCCATCCAAAGATCCTGCCGTACGTCCCAGCCGTCCCGGTAGCTCTTTCCCCGAACGTGGTCTTGCTCGCACGCGTACACGAGAAAGGCGAGCCGCTCCCCGCAAGGGGAACGGCCCGCCACCGCCTCACGTGAGGCACAGCTCTCAGTCCCTGGCCTCCGCCAGCAGCTTCTGGATCCGGCTCACGCCCTCGACCAGGTCCTCGTCACCCAGCGCGTACGACAGCCGCAGGTACCCGGGCGTGCCGAACGCCTCACCGGGCACCACCGCGACCTCGGCCTCCTCCAGGATCAGCGCGGCCAGCTCGACCGTGTCCTTCGGCCGCCTGCCCCGGATCTCCTTGCCGACCAGGGCCTTCACCGACGGGTACGCGTAGAACGCGCCCTCCGGCTCCGGGCACAGCACGCCGTCGATCTCGTTCAGCATCCGCACGATGGTCTTGCGGCGCCGGTCGAAGGCCTCACGCATCGTCGCCACGGCGTCCAGGTCACCGGAGACGGCGGCCAGTGCGGCGGCCTGGGCGACGTTGGACACGTTGGACGTGGCGTGCGACTGGAGGTTCGTCGCGGCCTTGACGACGTCCTTCGGGCCGATGATCCACCCGACACGCCAGCCGGTCATCGCGTACGTCTTCGCGACGCCGTTGACCACGACGCACTTGTCGCGCAGCTCCGGCAGTACCGCCGGCAGCGACACGGCGGAGGCATCGCCGTAGACGAGGTGCTCGTAGATCTCGTCGGTCATCACCCACAGGCCGTGCTCGACGGCCCAGCGACCGATGGCCTCGGTCTCCTGCTCGCTGTAGACCGCGCCGGTCGGGTTGGACGGCGAGACGAAGAGGACGACCTTCGTCTTCTCCGTGCGGGCCGCCTCCAGCTGCTCGACGGTCACCCGGTAGCCGGTCGTCTCGTCGGCGACGACCTCCACCGGGACACCCCCGGCCAGCCGGATCGACTCCGGGTACGTCGTCCAGTACGGCGCGGGCACGATGACCTCGTCGCCCGGGTCGAGGATCGCGGCGAAGGCCTCGTAGATGGCCTGCTTGCCACCGTTGGTGACCAGGATCTCCGAGACGTCCGGCTCGTAGCCCGAGTCGCGCAGCGTCTTCGCGGCGATCGCGGCCTTCAGCTCGGGGAGGCCGCCGGCCGGCGTGTAGCGGTGGTACTTCGGGTTCGAGCAGGCATCGATGGCCGCCTGCACGATGTAGTCCGGAGTCGGGAAGTCGGGCTCACCGGCGCCGAAGCCGATCACCGGCCGCCCGGCGGCCTTGAGGGCCTTGGCCTTGGCGTCCACGGCGAGGGTGGCGGACTCGGAGATCGCGCCGACTCGGGCGGAGACCCGGCGCTCGGTGGGAGGGGTTGCAGCGCTCATGGGCCCCATCGTTTCAGACCGGAAACGCGCGCGGCACGGGGGTTTCACAGACTGAACAACCTCGGGCAAACCCCTGAACAACAGTGCGGATCTCCTGCACGGCCTGCGCGATCTTCAGCGGATTCCCGTCAGTCCGCCCCCCGCCCCGGAGGCGATCTTCCGCCAACGAGCCTTCCCGCGGCCCCTTTCTGTTCGACGACCGGCCGCGGAGCACGTACACTCTCACCTCGTTGGCCTCTCACAGGCCGCGCCCGTTCGGTGCACACCAAGCATCCGGACGGATGCGGTACGTTGGGGGACACACAAAGGGTCGTAGCTCAATTGGTAGAGCACTGGTCTCCAAAACCAGCGGTTGGGGGTTCAAGTCCCTCCGGCCCTGCTACACACACCTTCGCCAGGATGTGTGCGCATGTACGTACAGCAATGCACCGCCGTGCGGCTCAGACCGGGCGCGGCACGGCCACGACCCGGAATCAGGTGAGGACGAGTGACGGACGCCGTGGGCTCCATCGACATGCCTGATGCCCAGGACGAGGCGCCGGAGTCGAAGAAGACCCGCAAGGGTGGTAAGCGTGGCAAGAAGGGCCCGCTGAAGCGCCTTGCCCTCTTCTACCGTCAGATCGTCGCGGAACTGCGCAAGGTCGTCTGGCCGACGCGCAACCAGCTGACGACCTACACGACCGTGGTGATCATCTTCGTCGTCATCATGATCGGCCTGGTCACCGTGATTGACTATGGGCTCAGCAACGCCGCCAAGTACGTGTTCGGCTGAGCAGTCCGCGAAGAGCGCCGAGGTACCCGGCGCTCCTTTCGCATGTTCCACCCCCTTGTATCCAGGAAGAAGCAGCCACCGTGTCTGACCCGAACGTGAACGACGCCATCGAGCCGGTCGAGTCCGTCGAGGACGAGCTCGACATCGTCGAGGGCGCGGACAACGAGGACACCGAGGCCTCCGCCGAGGTCGAGGCTGCCGACGCCGTCGCGGACGACGCCGCCGAGGCGGAGACCGAGGACGGCGAAGAGGCCGCGGAAGAACTCGTCGAGGAAGAGCCCGAGGACGACCGCGACCCGATCGAGAAGCTCCGCGAGGAACTGCGCGTCCTGCCCGGCGAGTGGTACGTCATCCACACCTACGCCGGCTACGAGAACCGCGTGAAGACCAACCTGGAGCAGCGCGCCGTCTCGCTGAACGTCGAGGACTACATCTTCCAGGCCGAGGTGCCGCAGGAAGAGGTCGTCCAGATCAAGAACGGCGACCGCAAGACGATCAAGCAGAACAAGCTCCCGGGCTACGTCCTCGTCCGCATGGACCTGACGAACGAGTCCTGGGGCGTCGTCCGCAACACCCCCGGCGTCACCGGCTTCGTGGGCAACGCCTACGACCCGTACCCGCTGACCCTGGACGAGATCGTCAAGATGCTCGCCCCGGAGGCCGAGGAGAAGGCCGCCCGTGAGGCCGCCGAGGCCGAGGGCAAGCCGGCTCCGCAGCGCAAGGTCGAGGTCCAGGTGCTGGACTTCGAGGTCGGCGACTCGGTCACCGTCACCGACGGCCCGTTCGCCACGCTTCAGGCGACCATCAACGAGATCAACCCGGACTCGAAGAAGGTCAAGGGCCTCGTCGAGATCTTCGGTCGCGAGACGCCGGTCGAGCTCTCCTTCGACCAGATCCAGAAGAACTGACTTCCGGACTCACCGCTTCCGCGCAGGTCAGGCGATCGCTCCGGCGCTTGCCTGACCTGCTCGGTTTTTGGCCGCGCATCTATACCCGTTATCGTTGTGCGGTATGCCTGCATCCGGGTGGTCCCCGTATGCGGGCAGGACCCGAATCGAAAGGACCCGGAGAGCTATGCCTCCCAAGAAGAAGAAGGTCACGGGGCTCATCAAGCTCCAGATCCAGGCCGGTGCCGCCAACCCGGCCCCGCCGGTCGGCCCCGCGCTGGGTCAGCACGGCGTGAACATCATGGAGTTCTGCAAGGCCTACAACGCCGCGACCGAGTCGCAGCGTGGCTGGGTGATTCCGGTGGAGATCACGGTCTACGAGGACCGTTCCTTCACCTTCATCACCAAGACGCCGCCGGCCGCGAAGATGATCCTGAAGGCCGCGGGCATCGAGAAGGGCTCGGGCGAGCCGCACAAGACCAAGGTCGCGAAGATCACGCGTGACCAGGTCCGTGAGATCGCCACGACCAAGATGCCCGACCTCAACGCCAACGACCTGGACGCCGCCGAGAAGATCATCGCCGGCACCGCCCGTTCCATGGGCGTCACGGTCGAGGGCTGAGCCCCAACCTCCATCAGCAGAAGTGGCAGGGCCTGCTCGGCCCGGACCACGACTCCTAAGAATCCACAGGAGCAGTAGTGAGCAAGCGCAGCAAGTCCCTTCGCGCTGCGGACGCCAAGGTCGACCGGGAGAAGCTCTACGCCCCGCTCGAGGCCGTCCGTCTCGCCAAGGACACCTCCACGACCAAGTTCGACGGCACCGTCGAGGTCGCCTTCCGCCTGGGTGTCGACCCGCGCAAGGCCGACCAGATGGTCCGTGGCACCGTGAACCTTCCGCACGGCACCGGCAAGACCGCCCGGGTCCTGGTCTTCGCGACCGGTGACCGTGCTGCGGCCGCGGAGGCCGCGGGCGCCGACATCGTCGGCTCCGACGAACTGATCGACGAGGTGTCGAAGGGCCGTCTGGACTTCGACGCCGTCGTCGCCACCCCGGACCTCATGGGCAAGGTCGGCCGCCTCGGCCGCGTGCTCGGTCCGCGTGGTCTGATGCCGAACCCGAAGACCGGCACCGTCACCCCCGACGTGGCCAAGGCCGTCACCGAGATCAAGGGCGGCAAGATCGAGTTCCGCGTCGACAAGCACTCGAACCTGCACTTCATCATCGGCAAGTCGTCCTTCGACGACACCAAGCTGGTGGAGAACTACGGCGCCGCGCTGGAGGAGATCCTCCGTCTGAAGCCGTCCGCCGCCAAGGGTCGCTACATCAAGAAGGCCGCCATCAGCACCACGATGGGCCCCGGCATTCCGGTCGACCCGAACCGCACCCGCAACCTCCTCGTCGAGGAGGACCCGGCTGCGGTCTGAGCCTGAGGCTCACCCAACCGGTCACGGGCCCCGCACCTCTTACAGGTGCGGGGCCCGTTCCCTTTTCCGGTACGTACGCCGGTGGCCTGGGTTAACGTGCGGGAACCGGATACGAACGGGGGACGTATGCAGGGCACGACCGTGCGCCGCGTGGGCCTGGTGCTCGCGGCGGCGACCGCGCTGACGGGGGTGGCGGCCTGCACGTCCCAGGACTCCTCCGGCGACCCGGGCCGGGACGACCGCGCCGCCCGTGGCCGCTCCCTGGCGGCCCTGCGCTCCGCCGAGCGCGCGACCGAGCACGCCGCGTCCGCCCGGGTCGAGTCCACGACCACCATGGGCTCGCTGATGTCCATGACCGCCGACGGGATCCTCGGCTGGGGTGACGGCCTCACCGGCACCCTCACCATCACGTACACCGGCGGCACCGTGGGCGACACCATGCGCCGGCTCGGCACCACCTCCATGGAGGCCCGCTACCTGCCCGACGCGTACTACGCGCGCCTGGGCGAGAAGTTCGCCGAGCAGACCGGCGGCAAGCACTGGATCCGGTACGCGTACGACGACCTCCAAGCCCTCGCCGGCAGCTCCGGTCCCCACCTCGGCGACCAGATGCGCAGTACCACCCCCAACCAGTCGGTGAAGCTCCTGCTGTCCGCCGGCGACGTCAGGAAGGTCGGCGAGGAGACCGTCCGCGGCAAGGCCGCCACGCACTGGTCCGGCACCGTGGCGGCGGCCGACGTCGCCGACGCCGGACTGCGCAAGCAGCTCACCGGGGCCGGAGTCACCACGGAGACCGTCGACATCTGGATCGACAAGCGGAACCTGCTGGTCAAGAAGGTCGAGAAGGCGCGGATGACCACGGGCCTGATGACCCAGACCGCGCATTACGCCGACTACGGCGCCGCGGTCCGGGCCGAGCGGCCCCCGGCGTCCGACACCGGGGACTTCGAGGACCTGATGAGGAAGCGGACCGGAACGCCCTGAGGCCTCCGTCAATCCCGATAGATCACTTGTGCCCCGCTGGGATAGGCTCACGGCCTTGCTGTGAAGCAAGCATGTATTCCTTGGGGGGAATCAAATGAGAACATCCATACCTGCCGCCGGGCTGGGCGCTCTGCTTCTCGCCGCCGGCGCTGTCGGCTGCGGCTCCGAGGAGTCGCCCGAGATGACGCCCGCGGCGGCCGTCGCCAAGGCGGCGAAGAACACGGAGGACATCACGTCTCTCCAGTACCGCATGAAGGGCACGGTCCCGGAGTCGGGCCGCGTCGAGGGCGAGGCGGCCATGCGCCTGAAGCCCACGATCGCCATGAGCATGAAGATGCAGGCGCCCGATCAGGCCGCCGGTGAATCCGTGGAGATCCGGCTCGTCGACAAGGCCATGTATCTCGGTGGGGGAGCCGAGATGGCCAAGCAGATGGACGGCAAGCGCTGGCTGAAGTTCGACCTCTCCGGTTCCGACGCGGCCAAGGACCTGGACAAGATGGGGTCCACGAGCCAGGCCGAGCAGAACCCGGCGGCGCAGTCCACCTTCCTCACGGGCGCCAAGGACGTGAAGAAGGTCGGCAGCGAGAAGGTCGACGGCGTCGAGACCACCCACTACACGGGCACGGCCACCCTCGCCGATCTGCGTGCTTCGCTCAAGGACAGCAAGGGCGAGACCCGCGAGCAGCGCGAGAAGAGCCTCAAGCAGTTCGAGAAGCTCGGCGTCGACAAGCTCACGATGGACATGTGGGTCGACGGCGACGAGCACACCAAGCAGTTCCGCATGAAGGGCCAGGCCGACAAGGGCCCGATGGACATGACCATCACCTTCCTCGACTACAACAAGCCGGTCACCGTCAAGGCCCCGCCGGCCGGCGAGGTCGCGGACCTGGGCGAGATGTTCAAGGAGCTGGACCAGGGCTGAACCGCCCCGCGCTGATCAGCCGTACGGGCGGATTTGCTTGACGGCGATCCGTTCCCGTACTCTCCTAACGAAGCCAAAGACCGCTGGTCGTTACCGCGCGCTCATCTGAGGGCGCGGTGGCCGAAGGATCCGCTGAACGGCGGACGACCCGCGCAGGTGACACTGGAGAAGCTCCCGGAAACCGCCCGCCCCGTGCGTGCGTGAGACCGGTCGAGCTACGCCCCGTGCGCTTGCGCCGGGGCGTTTCGTTTTCCCCAGTCCTCCTTCGGGTCCGCGCGGTCCGAATCACCCGGAAGGAGGCCGAGGCTCATGGCGAGGCCTGACAAGGTCGATGCCGTCGAGGAGATGCGGGACAAGTTCCGCAACTCCAACGCTGCTGTCGTTACCGCGTACACCGGTCTCACCGTCGCGCAGCTCCAGCAGCTGCGTCGTTCACTCGGTGAGAACGCTCAGTACCGTGTGGCGAAGAACACGCTGACCAAGATTGCGGCCAACGAGGCCGGGATCACGACGCTGGACGACCTCTTTGCGGGTTCGTCGGCCGTCGCCTTCGTGACCGGTGACCCGGTCGAGGCGGCGAAGGGTCTCCGTGACTTCGCCAAGGACAACCCCAACCTCGTCATCAAGGGCGGCGTCCTTGACGGCAAGGCGTTGTCCGCCGATGAGATCAAGAAGCTTGCGGACCTCGAGTCCCGCGAGGTTCTGCTCTCCAAGCTGGCCGGTGCCATGAAGGGCAAGCAGTCCCAGGCTGCCTCTGTCTTCCAGGCGCTGCCGTCGAAGCTCGTCCGCACCGTGGACGCGCTCCGTGCCAAGCAGGACGAGCAGGGCGGTGCCGAGTAACTCGGCTCGCATCCCGGCCGCCGCTGCCTGAACGCGGCGACCGTCGCGGGCCAGTAGTACGCCCGCCTCACATGTACATCCGGCACCTGCCGATTTAGTGGAAGGACCGCCAATCATGGCGAAGCTCAGCCAGGAAGACCTGCTCGCGCAGTTCGAGGAGATGACCCTCATCGAGCTCTCCGAGTTCGTGAAGGCGTTCGAGGAGAAGTTCGACGTCACCGCCGCCGCTGCCGCGCCGGTCGTCGTCGCCGGTGGTGCCGCTGGTGGCGCCGCCGCCGAGGCCGCTGAGGAGCAGGACGAGTTCGACGTCATCCTCACCGGTGCCGGCGACAAGAAGATCCAGGTCATCAAGGTCGTGCGTGAGCTGACCTCCCTGGGTCTGAAGGAGGCCAAGGACCTCGTGGACGGCGCCCCGAAGCCCGTTCTCGAGAAGGTCGCCAAGGACGCCGCCGAGAAGGCCGCCGAGTCCCTCAAGGGCGCCGGCGCCTCCGTCGAGGTCAAGTAAGACCCTCGGATCCGTCAGGATCCACAACACGTCCCCCTGGACGTGTAACGCGTAAGCGCGGAAGAGCGATCATCCATCCGGGTGGTCGCTCTTCGGCGTTCTCGGGGGTGGGCCACGGTTGCCTGGAAGCCCCGGTGGCGGGGGGTATGGTGATCTTCGTCGTGTCTTCGGGCGGCCCCGGATCGGGCAGAGGGGCCTTGACGAACCGCACGCAGCGCGCAATTCTCAGGACGCGTCGTCACAGGATCCGAATCCGAGGCATGGATCGACGACGAAGAGGGCAGTACTAACGTGCGTTGAGGGCAGCGCCTTGTCGCAGGAGTGGAACAACGAGGGTGAACACGGGTTCCAGGACCCGCACTGGACATCAGTGTGCCAAGTGGCTACACTGACCCTTTGCGCTGCCTGTTAGCTGTCCCCTGCCCGTCACCAGGGGTCTGCCCTCACCCGAGCATCGATGACAAGACATGCCTGACCTGGCCTTTCGGCCCTCAAGGCACAGCTTGTCTCCGTGTACGGGAGAGGGGCCGGTACGCGCGTAGTGAGTCCGAGCCCTCGGAAGGACCCCCTCTTGGCCGCCTCGCGCAACGCCTCGACCGCGAATACGAACAACGCCGCCAGCACTGCCCCGCTGCGCATCTCTTTTGCAAAGATCAAGGAGCCTCTCGAGGTTCCGAACCTGCTCGCGCTGCAGACCGAGAGCTTCGACTGGCTGCTCGGCAACACCGCCTGGCAGAGTCGGGTCGAGGAGGCTCTCGAGAACGGTCAGGACGTCCCCACCAAGTCCGGGCTCGAGGAGATCTTCGAGGAGATCTCCCCGATCGAGGACTTCAGCGGGTCGATGTCGCTGACCTTCCGCGACCACCGCTTCGAGCCGCCGAAGAACTCCATCGACGAGTGCAAGGACCGCGACTTCACGTACGCGGCCCCGCTCTTCGTCACCGCTGAGTTCACGAACAACGAGACCGGCGAGATCAAGTCCCAGACGGTCTTCATGGGCGACTTCCCGCTCATGACGAACAAGGGCACCTTCGTCATCAACGGCACCGAGCGTGTCGTGGTGTCGCAGCTCGTCCGTTCGCCCGGTGTCTACTTCGACTCCTCCATCGACAAGACGTCCGACAAGGACATCTTCTCCGCGAAGATCATCCCGTCCCGGGGTGCCTGGCTGGAGATGGAGATCGACAAGCGCGACATGGTCGGTGTCCGCATCGACCGCAAGCGCAAGCAGTCCGTCACCGTCCTGCTCAAGGCGCTCGGCTGGACCACCGAGCAGATCCTGGAGGAGTTCGGCGAGTACGAGTCGATGCGCGCCACCCTGGAGAAGGACCACACCCAGGGCCAGGACGACGCGCTGCTCGACATCTACCGCAAGCTGCGTCCGGGCGAGCCCCCCACGCGTGAGGCCGCGCAGACGCTGCTGGAGAACCTGTACTTCAACCCCAAGCGCTACGACCTGGCCAAGGTCGGCCGCTACAAGGTCAACAAGAAGCTGGGTGCGGACGCTCCGCTGGACGCGGGCATCCTGACCGTCGAGGACATCATCTCGACGATCAAGTACCTGGTGAAGCTGCACGCGGGCGAGACCGAGACGGTCGGCGACAGCGGTACGGAGATCGTCGTCGAGACCGACGACATCGACCACTTCGGCAACCGCCGCCTGCGCAGCGTCGGCGAGCTCATCCAGAACCAGGTCCGTACGGGTCTGGCGCGTATGGAGCGAGTCGTCCGCGAGCGGATGACGACCCAGGACGTCGAGGCGATCACGCCGCAGACCCTGATCAACATCCGGCCGGTCGTCGCCTCCATCAAGGAGTTCTTCGGCACCAGCCAGCTGTCGCAGTTCATGGACCAGAACAACCCGCTGTCGGGCCTCACCCACAAGCGCCGCCTGTCGGCTCTTGGTCCGGGTGGTCTCTCCCGTGAGCGGGCCGGCTTCGAGGTCCGTGACGTGCACCCCTCGCACTACGGCCGCATGTGCCCGATCGAGACGCCCGAAGGCCCGAACATCGGTCTGATCGGCTCGCTCGCCTCCTACGGCCGGGTCAACGCGTTCGGTTTCGTGGAGACCCCGTACCGCAAGGTGTTCGAGGGCCAGGTCACCGACGAGGTCGACTACCTGACCGCCGACGAGGAGGACCGCTTCGTCATCGCGCAGGCCAACGCGCAGCTGACGGACGACCTCCGCTTCGCCGAGGCCCGGGTGCTCGTCCGCCGTAAGGGCGGCGAGGTCGACTACGTCGGTGGCGAGGACGTGGACTACATGGACGTCTCGCCGCGCCAGATGGTGTCGGTCGCGACGGCCATGATCCCCTTCCTGGAGCACGACGACGCCAACCGTGCCCTCATGGGCGCGAACATGATGCGTCAGGCCGTGCCGCTGATTAAGTCCGAGTCCCCGCTCGTCGGCACCGGCATGGAGTACCGCTCCGCGGTCGACGCCGGCGACGTGGTCAAGGCCGAGAAGCCCGGTGTGGTCCAGGAGGTCTCCGCGGACTACATCACCACCGCCAACGACGACGGCACGTACATCACGTACCGCCTGGCCAAGTTCGCCCGCTCCAACCAGGGCACCTCGGTCAACCAGAAGGTCATCGTCAACGAGGGCGACCGGATCATCGAGGGCCAGGTCCTGGCCGACGGTCCGGCCACCCAGAACGGCGAGATGGCGCTGGGCAAGAACCTGCTCGTGGCGTTCATGCCGTGGGAGGGTCACAACTACGAGGACGCGATCATCCTGTCGCAGCGCCTCGTGCAGGACGACGTCCTCTCCTCGATCCACATCGAGGAGCACGAGGTCGACGCCCGTGACACCAAGCTCGGCCCCGAGGAGATCACCCGGGACATCCCGAACGTCTCCGAGGAGGTCCTCGCCGACCTCGACGAGCGCGGCATCATCCGTATCGGTGCCGAGGTCGTCGCCGGCGACATCCTCGTCGGCAAGGTCACGCCCAAGGGTGAGACCGAGCTGACGCCGGAAGAGCGCCTGCTGCGCGCCATCTTCGGTGAGAAGGCCCGTGAGGTCCGTGACACCTCGCTGAAGGTGCCGCACGGCGAGATCGGCAAGGTCATCGGCGTCCGCGTCTTCGACCGCGAGGAGGGCGACGAGCTTCCCCCCGGTGTGAACCAGCTGGTGCGCGTCTACGTCGCGCAGAAGCGCAAGATCACCGACGGTGACAAGCTCGCCGGCCGTCACGGCAACAAGGGCGTCATCTCGAAGATCCTGCCGATCGAGGACATGCCGTTCCTGGAGGACGGCACCCCGGTCGACATCATCCTCAACCCGCTCGGTGTGCCGTCCCGAATGAACCCGGGACAGGTGCTGGAGATCCACCTCGGCTGGCTCGCCAGCCGCGGCTGGGACGTCTCCGGCCTCGCGGACGACTGGGCGCAGCGCCTCCAGGCCATCGAGGCCGACCAGGTCGCGCCGGGCACCAACGTCGCCACCCCCGTCTTCGACGGTGCGCGTGAGGACGAGCTGGCCGGTCTGCTCAACCACACCATCCCGAACCGCGACGGCGAGCGCATGGTGCTCCCGACCGGTAAGGCGCCGCTGTTCGACGGCCGCTCCGGCGAGCCGTTCCCGGAGCCGATCTCCGTCGGCTACATGTACATCCTCAAGCTGCACCACCTGGTCGACGACAAGCTGCACGCCCGGTCGACCGGTCCGTACTCGATGATCACCCAGCAGCCGCTGGGTGGTAAGGCCCAGTTCGGTGGCCAGCGCTTCGGTGAGATGGAGGTGTGGGCGCTGGAGGCTTACGGCGCCGCGTACGCCCTCCAGGAGCTGCTGACCATCAAGTCCGACGACGTGACCGGCCGCGTGAAGGTCTACGAGGCCATCGTCAAGGGCGAGAACATCCCCGAGCCCGGCATCCCCGAGTCCTTCAAGGTGCTCATCAAGGAGATGCAGTCCCTGTGCCTCAACGTGGAGGTGCTGTCCTCGGACGGCATGTCCATCGAGATGCGCGACACCGACGAGGACGTCTTCCGCGCTGCGGAGGAGCTTGGCATCGACCTGTCCCGGCGTGAGCCGAGCAGCGTCGAAGAGGTCTGACGGGAGTCCGGAGGCCTTCGCGATGAAGGCCTCCGGCCCCAGGACCCCCGTATCAGACCCCATGACTTACAACCCTGAGAGGGATTGACGCATAGTGCTCGACGTCAACTTCTTCGACGAGCTCCGGATCGGTCTGGCCACCGCTGACGACATCCGTCAGTGGAGCCACGGCGAGGTCAAGAAGCCCGAGACGATCAACTACCGCACGCTCAAGCCCGAAAAGGACGGACTCTTCTGCGAGAAGATCTTCGGTCCGACCCGGGACTGGGAGTGCTACTGCGGCAAGTACAAGCGTGTTCGCTTCAAGGGCATCATCTGTGAGCGGTGTGGCGTCGAGGTCACCCGCGCCAAGGTGCGCCGTGAGCGGATGGGCCACATCGAGCTGGCCGCGCCCGTCACGCACATCTGGTACTTCAAGGGTGTTCCGTCGCGCCTGGGCTACCTGCTCGACCTGGCGCCGAAGGACCTCGAGAAGGTCATCTACTTCGCGGCGTACATGATCACGTACGTCGACGAGGAGCGCCGCACCCGCGACCTGCCCTCGCTGGAGGCCCACGTCTCCGTCGAGCGCCAGCAGATCGAGCAGCGCCGCGATGCCGACCTGGAGGCCCGCGCCAAGAAGCTCGAGACCGACCTGGCCGAGCTGGAGGCCGAGGGCGCCAAGGCCGACGTGCGCCGCAAGGTGCGCGAGGGCGCCGAGCGGGAGATGAAGCAGCTGCGCGACCGTGCGCAGCGCGAGATCGACCGCCTCGACGAGGTGTGGAACCGCTTCAAGAACCTCAAGGTCCAGGACCTGGAGGGCGACGAGCTGCTCTACCGCGAGCTGCGTGACCGCTTCGGCACGTACTTCGACGGCTCGATGGGTGCCGCGGCGCTGCAGAAGCGCCTGGAGTCCTTCGACCTCGACGAGGAGGCCGAGCGCCTCCGCGAGATCATCCGTACCGGCAAGGGCCAGAAGAAGACCCGTGCGCTCAAGCGCCTGAAGGTCGTCTCCGCGTTCCTGCAGACCAGCAACAGCCCCAAGGGCATGGTGCTCGACTGCGTGCCGGTCATCCCGCCGGACCTCCGCCCGATGGTGCAGCTGGACGGTGGCCGCTTCGCGACCTCCGACCTGAACGACCTGTACCGCCGTGTGATCAACCGGAACAACCGCCTGAAGCGGCTTCTCGACCTCGGTGCGCCCGAGATCATCGTGAACAACGAGAAGCGCATGCTCCAGGAGGCCGTCGACGCGCTGTTCGACAACGGCCGCCGCGGTCGCCCGGTCACCGGTCCCGGTAACCGCCCGCTGAAGTCCCTCAGCGACATGCTGAAGGGTAAGCAGGGCCGCTTCCGTCAGAACCTGCTCGGTAAGCGTGTGGACTACTCCGCGCGTTCCGTGATCGTCGTCGGTCCGCAGCTGAAGCTGCACCAGTGCGGTCTGCCCAAGGCGATGGCGCTGGAGCTCTTCAAGCCGTTCGTGATGAAGCGCCTGGTCGACCTGAACCACGCGCAGAACATCAAGTCGGCGAAGCGCATGGTCGAGCGCGGCCGCACGGTCGTGTACGACGTGCTGGAAGAGGTCATCGCGGAGCACCCGGTTCTGCTGAACCGTGCGCCCACGCTGCACCGCCTCGGCATCCAGGCCTTCGAGCCGCAGCTGGTCGAGGGCAAGGCCATCCAGATCCACCCGCTCGTCTGCACCGCGTTCAACGCGGACTTCGACGGTGACCAGATGGCCGTGCACCTGCCGCTGTCCGCGGAGGCGCAGGCCGAGGCCCGCATCCTGATGCTGTCCTCGAACAACATCCTCAAGCCGGCCGACGGCCGCCCGGTGACGATGCCGACCCAGGACATGGTCCTCGGTCTGTTCTTCCTCACCACCGACGGCGAGATGCGCGACCTCAAGGGTGAGGGCCGTTCCTTCGCCTCGGTCGCCGAGGCGATCATGGCCTTCGACGCGGGCGAGCTGTCGCTCCAGTCGAAGATCGACGTCCGCTTCCCGGTCGGCACCATCCCGCCGCGTGGCTGGACCCCGCCGGCGCGCGAGGAGGGTGAGCCCGAGTGGCAGCAGGGTGACAGCTTCCGGCTGAACACCACGCTGGGCCGTGCGCTCTTCAACGAGCTGCTGCCCGAGGACTACCCGTTCGTCGACTACGAGGTCGGCAAGAAGCAGCTCTCCGAGATCGTCAACGACCTCGCCGAGCGCTACCCCAAGGTCATCGTGGCGGCGACGCTCGACAACCTGAAGGCGGCCGGCTTCTACTGGGCGACCCGTTCCGGTGTCACCGTGGCCATCTCCGACGTCGTCGTTCCCGAGGCGAAGAAGGAGATCGTCCGCGGGTACGAGGCGCAGGACGAGAAGGTCCAGAAGCAGTACGAGCGCGGTCTGATCACCAAGGACGAGCGCACGCAGGAGCTCATCGCGATCTGGACCAAGGCGACCAACGAGGTCGCCGAGGCGATGAACGACAACTTCCCGAAGACCAACCCGATCTTCATGATGGTGAACTCGGGTGCACGAGGCAACATGATGCAGATGCGTCAGATCGCCGGTATGCGTGGTCTGGTGTCGAACGCGAAGAACGAGACGATCCCGCGTCCGATCAAGGCGTCGTTCCGTGAGGGCCTGTCCGTGCTGGAGTACTTCATCTCCACGCACGGTGCCCGTAAGGGTCTGGCGGACACCGCTCTGCGTACCGCCGACTCGGGTTACCTCACCCGTCGTCTGGTCGACGTCTCCCAGGACGTCATCATCCGCGAGGAGGACTGCGGCACCGAGCGCGGTCTGCGCCTCAAGATCGCGGACCGGAACGCCGAGGGCGGTCTGGTCAAGACCGAGGACGTCGAGACGTCGGTGTACGCGCGCTGCCTCGCCGAGGACATCGTGGTCGACGGACAGGTGCTGGCCCCGGCCGGTACCGACCTCGGCGACGTCCTCATCGAGGAGCTCGTCCAGCGCGGCGTCGAGGAGGTCAAGACCCGCTCGGTCCTGACCTGCGAGTCCGCCGTCGGCACCTGCGCGATGTGCTACGGCCGTTCGCTGGCCACCGGCAAGCTGGTCGACATCGGTGAGGCGGTCGGCATCATCGCCGCCCAGTCCATCGGTGAGCCCGGTACCCAGCTGACGATGCGTACCTTCCACACCGGTGGTGTGGCCGGTGACGACATCACCCAGGGTCTGCCGCGTGTCGTCGAGCTCTTCGAGGCCCGTACCCCGAAGGGTGTCGCCCCGATCTCCGAGGCCCAGGGCCGCGTGCGGATCGAGGAGACCGAGAAGACCAAGAAGATCGTCGTCACCCCGGACGACGGCAGCGACGAGACGGCGTTCCCGATCTCCAAGCGTGCCCGTCTCCTGGTCAGCGAGGGCGAGCACGTCGAGGTGGGCCAGAAGCTCACCGTGGGTGCCACCAACCCGCACGACGTGCTGCGCATCCTGGGCCAGCGTGCCGTTCAGGTCCACCTGGTCGGCGAGGTCCAGAAGGTCTACAACTCGCAGGGTGTGTCGATCCACGACAAGCACATCGAGATCATCATCCGGCAGATGCTGCGCCGCGTGACGATCATCGAGTCCGGCGACGCCGAGCTGCTGCCCGGCGAGCTGGTCGAGCGCTCGAAGTTCGAGCACGAGAACCGTCGTGTGGTCCAGGAGGGTGGTCACCCGGCTTCGGGTCGTCCGCAGCTCATGGGTATCACCAAGGCCTCGCTGGCGACGGAATCCTGGCTGTCGGCCGCCTCCTTCCAGGAGACGACCCGAGTCCTGACGGACGCGGCGATCAACGCCAAGTCCGACAGCC
The DNA here is from genome assembly GCF_009872555.1 of Streptomyces sp. SID5643. NCBI lineage: Bacteria > Bacillati > Actinomycetota > Actinomycetes > Kitasatosporales > Streptomycetaceae > Streptomyces > Streptomyces sp. SID5643. The sequence continues at coordinate 6,147 of NZ_WWIC01000140.1, read as the reverse complement.
TCATCGGCCTCAAGGAGAACGTCATCATCGGTAAGCTCATCCCGGCCGGTACGGGTCTGTCCCGCTACCGCAACATCCGGGTCGAGCCGACCGAGGAGGCCAAGGCCGCGATGTACTCGGCCGTCGGCTACGACGACATCGACTACTCGCCGTTCGGCACGGGCTCCGGCCAGGCCGTTCCGCTGGAGGACTACGACTACGGTCCGTACAACCAGTAAGCGAGTCGCTTGAGCCAAGGGCGGTCATCCTTCGGGGTGGCCGCCCTTCGGCGTGTCCGCCGTCCGGCCGACACGCGGTGCCCGTTGTGGACGCACCGGTGTCGGAACCGCGGCTTCGGCGCATCATGGAAGGACTCCGGCCCCGGGGAGGTGCTCCGTGTCGCAGCCCTATCCGTCCTGGCAGCCCTGGCAGGGCTCCGGCGCCCCTTCGATGCTCGCGTCGCACGCAGACCGGGAGCGGGCCGTGGACGTGCTCAGAGCCGGGTACGGCGAGGGGCGCCTGGAGCACGGAGAATTCGAGAAGCGGGTCGGGCGGGCGTATGCCGCGCGGACCGTGGGGGAGCTGGCGCTGCTCGTCGCTGATCTGCCCCAGGGGCCGCTGCCGCGGCCGGCCTCGTACGCGCCCGTGTCGGCCTCGTTCCTGCCCGTGCCGCGGCCGCGGACCAACGGGAAGGCCGTGGCGGCCGGGGTGTGCGGGCTGCTGTGCGTGCCCACCATGGGGCTGACCGGGATCCCTGCGGTCGTGCTGGGGCATGTGGCCCGGGCCGAGATCCGCAGCCGGGGAGAGCTGGGGGACGGGCTCGCGCTGACCGGTCTGGTGCTCGGATGGTTGTCGACGGCAGGTTGGGCACTCGTTCTGGTGTTGCTGACGGTGGTGTCCGTCGTAGCATCCTGAAGGTATGCATATCGGACACTCGCCGACGAATTGAAGATCGACAACGGCTGAGGGGCTTGACATGTCCCGCCCGGCGATGCGGGCGGTGCCCATTTGTTTTGACCGCAGCGAATGCGGTAGGTACGCTCAGACCTTGTGCCTGGGGTGTGCCCTGGCCCGCGTGTGTGCCATGAACCGCACGGCGGGCCGACACTGGCCACCGTAATCTGCGCTGTTTCTGCCTCGCGGCGGGAGTCCGCGGGTTCGACACACCCGACCGCGTGGGTCGGAGATGTTCCAGGTTAGCTTCACCATTCGGCACACAGAAACCGGAGAAGTAGTGCCTACGATCCAGCAGCTGGTCCGGAAGGGCCGGCAGGACAAGGTCGAGAAGAACAAGACGCCCGCACTCGAGGGTTCGCCTCAGCGTCGTGGCGTCTGCACGCGTGTGTTCACGACCACCCCGAAGAAGCCGAACTCGGCCCTGCGTAAGGTCGCGCGTGTGCGTCTGACCAGCGGGATCGAGGTCACCGCTTACATTCCGGGTGAGGGACACAACCTGCAGGAGCACTCCATCGTGCTCGTGCGCGGCGGCCGTGTGAAGGACCTGCCGGGTGTTCGCTACAAGATCATCCGTGGTTCGCTCGACACCCAGGGTGTCAAGAACCGCAAGCAGGCCCGCAGCCGCTACGGCGCCAAGAAGGAGAAGTAAGAATGCCTCGTAAGGGCCCCGCCCCGAAGCGCCCGGTCATCATCGACCCGGTCTACGGTTCTCCTCTGGTGACCTCCCTCATCAACAAGGTGCTGCTGAACGGCAAGCGCTCCACCGCCGAGCGCATCGTCTACGGCGCCATGGAGGGTCTGCGTGAGAAGACGGGCAACGACCCGATCATCACGCTGAAGCGCGCGCTGGAGAACATCAAGCCGACCCTCGAGGTCAAGTCCCGCCGTGTCGGTGGTGCGACGTACCAGGTTCCGATCGAGGTCAAGCCCGGTCGCGCCAACACGCTCGCGCTGCGCTGGCTGGTCGGTTACTCCCGCGCCCGTCGCGAGAAGACCATGACCGAGCGCCTGCTCAACGAGCTTCTCGACGCCTCCAACGGCCTCGGTGCCGCTGTGAAGAAGCGCGAGGACACCCACAAGATGGCCGAGTCCAACAAGGCCTTCGCGCACTACCGCTGGTAGTCGCTACCCACATCGAGACCGAGAGAAGACTGAAGCCTTATGGCTACCACTTCACTTGACCTGGCCAAGGTCCGCAACATCGGGATCATGGCCCACATCGACGCGGGCAAGACGACCACCACCGAGCGGATCCTGTTCTACACCGGCGTGTCGTACAAGATCGGTGAGGTCCACGACGGCGCTGCCACCATGGACTGGATGGAGCAGGAGCAGGAGCGTGGCATCACGATCACGTCTGCTGCGACCACCTGTCACTGGCCGCTCGAGGACAACGACTACACCATCAACATCATCGACACCCCGGGCCACGTCGACTTCACCGTCGAGGTGGAGCGCTCCCTGCGTGTGCTCGACGGTGCCGTGACGGTGTTCGACGGTGTCGCCGGTGTCGAGCCGCAGTCCGAGACGGTGTGGCGTCAGGCCGACCGTTACGGCGTGCCGCGTATCTGCTTCGTCAACAAGCTGGACCGTACCGGCGCCGAGTTCCACCGCTGCGTGGACATGATCTCGGACCGCCTGGGCGCGCAGCCGCTGGTCATGCAGCTGCCGATCGGTGCGGAGGCGGACTTCAAGGGCGTCATCGACCTCGTGACGATGAAGGCCCTGGTCTGGTCGGCCGAGGCGACCAAGGGCGAGATGTACGACACCGTCGACATCCCGGACACCCACGCCGAGGCTGCCGAGGAGTACCGCGGCAAGCTGCTCGAGGCCGTCGCCGAGAACGACGAAGAGCTGATGGAGCTGTACCTGGAGGGCACCGAGCCCACCGTGGAGCAGCTCTACGCCGCGATCCGCCGTATCACGATCGCGTCCGGCAAGGGCGGCGGCACCACCGTCACCCCCGTGTTCTGCGGCACCGCGTTCAAGAACAAGGGCGTTCAGCCCCTGCTCGACGCGGTCGTGCGCTACCTGCCCACCCCGCTCGACGTCGAGGCCATCGAGGGCCACGACGTCAAGGACCCGGAGCAGGTCATCGCGCGCAAGCCGTCGGAGGACGAGCCCCTCGCCGCGCTCGCGTTCAAGATCATGAGCGACCCGCACCTCGGCAAGCTCACCTTCGTCCGGGTCTACTCGGGCCGCCTGGAGTCCGGCACCGCCGTGCTGAACTCCGTCAAGGGCAAGAAGGAGCGCATCGGCAAGATCTACCGTATGCACGCGAACAAGCGTGAGGAGATCGAGTCGGTGGGCGCCGGCGACATCGTCGCCGTCATGGGCCTGAAGCAGACCACCACCGGTGAGACGCTGTCCGACGACAAGAACCCGGTGATCCTGGAGTCCATGGACTTCCCGGCGCCGGTCATCCAGGTCGCCATCGAGCCCAAGTCCAAGGGCGACCAGGAGAAGCTGGGCGTCGCCATCCAGCGCCTGGCCGAGGAGGACCCGTCCTTCCAGGTCCACTCGGACGAGGAGACCGGCCAGACCATCATCGGCGGTATGGGCGAGCTGCACCTCGAGGTGCTGGTCGACCGTATGCGCCGTGAGTTCAAGGTCGAGGCCAACGTCGGCAAGCCGCAGGTCGCCTACCGTGAGACGATCCGCAAGGCCGTCGAGCGCGTCGACTACACGCACAAGAAGCAGACTGGTGGTACCGGCCAGTTCGCCAAGGTGCAGATCGCGATCGAGCCGATCGAGGGCGGCGACGCCTCCTACGAGTTCGTGAACAAGGTCACCGGTGGCCGCATCCCGAAGGAGTACATCCCTTCGGTGGACGCCGGTGCGCAGGAGGCCATGCAGTTCGGCATCCTGGCCGGCTACGAGATGACGGGCGTCCGCGTCACGCTCATCGACGGTGGCTACCACGAGGTCGACTCCTCCGAGCTCGCGTTCAAGATCGCCGGTTCGCAGGCCTTCAAGGAGGCCGCGCGCAAGGCGTCCCCCGTGCTCCTTGAGCCGATGATGGCCGTCGAGGTCACCACGCCCGAGGACTACATGGGTGAGGTCATCGGCGACATCAACTCCCGCCGTGGTCAGATCCAGGCCATGGAGGAGCGGGCCGGTGCCCGCGTCGTGAAGGGCCTCGTGCCCCTCTCGGAGATGTTCGGTTACGTCGGCGACCTGCGCAGCAAGACGTCCGGCCGTGCGAGCTACTCCATGCAGTTCGACTCCTACGCCGAGGTTCCCCGGAACGTCGCCGAGGAGATCATCGCGAAGGCCAAGGGCGAGTAACGCACAGCGTCTACACGCCGTAGGCTTGACTCCGGAGCCTTGAGGGGCATTCCACCGCTCTCGCGGTGAGAGTGCCCCGGGGCCCGGGCTTTCCAGCAAAGATCACCTGGCGCCGATGAAGTAAGGCGTACCAGAACCACTCCCAGGAGGACCCCAGTGGCGAAGGCGAAGTTCGAGCGGACTAAGCCGCACGTCAACATCGGCACCATCGGTCACATCGACCACGGTAAGACGACCCTCACGGCCGCCATTACCAAGGTGCTGCACGACGCGTACCCGGACCTGAACGAGGCCTCGGCCTTCGACCAGATCGACAAGGCTCCTGAGGAGCGCCAGCGCGGTATCACCATCTCCATCGCGCACGTCGAGTACCAGACCGAGACGCGTCACTACGCCCACGTCGACTGCCCCGGTCACGCGGACTACATCAAGAACATGATCACGGGTGCGGCGCAGATGGACGGCGCCATCCTCGTGGTCGCCGCCACCGACGGCCCGATGCCGCAGACCAAGGAGCACGTGCTCCTGGCCCGCCAGGTCGGCGTTCCGTACATCGTCGTCGCCCTGAACAAGGCCGACATGGTGGACGACGAGGAGATCCTGGAGCTCGTCGAGCTCGAGGTCCGTGAGCTCCTCTCCGAGTACGAGTTCCCGGGCGACGACGTTCCCGTCGTCAAGGTCTCCGCTCTGAAGGCCCTTGAGGGCGACAAGGAGTGGGGCAACTCGGTTCTCGAGCTCATGAACGCCGTCGACACGGCGATCCCCGAGCCCGAGCGTGACGTCGACAAGCCGTTCCTCATGCCGATCGAGGACGTCTTCACGATCACCGGTCGCGGTACGGTCGTCACCGGCCGTATCGAGCGTGGTGTCCTGAAGGTCAACGAGACCGTCGACATCATCGGCATCAAGACCGAGAAGACCACCACCACGGTCACCGGTATCGAGATGTTCCGGAAGCTCCTCGACGAGGGCCAGGCCGGTGAGAACGTCGGTCTGCTCCTCCGTGGCATCAAGCGCGAGGACGTCGAGCGCGGCCAGGTCATCATCAAGCCGGGCTCGGTCACCCCGCACACCGAGTTCGAGGCGCAGGCCTACATCCTGTCCAAGGACGAGGGTGGCCGCCACACGCCGTTCTTCAACAACTACCGCCCGCAGTTCTACTTCCGCACGACGGACGTGACCGGCGTGGTGACCCTCCCCGAGGGCACCGAGATGGTCATGCCGGGTGACAACACCGAGATGAAGGTGGAGCTCATCCAGCCCGTCGCCATGGAAGAGGGCCTGAAGTTCGCCATCCGTGAGGGTGGCCGGACCGTGGGCGCCGGCCAGGTCACCAAGATCAACAAGTGAGTCTTCGGACTGGCTTGAGGGTCTCATGACCTGAGTGGCTCGAAGGGGCCCGTACGACTTCGGTCGTGCGGGTCCCTTTGCCGTTTCCGGGGGTGGTCACCTGCGGCAGGTCGGTGCGCGGGCGGGCCGAGGTCTGGGGTGTGCTTCCTGTAGTCGGTCAGAAGCCCAGGTACGTGATCTGGACGATGTAGATCCGCTCGCTGCGGACGACGACCTGATACGTGAACATGCCGCCGGGGACGATGATGTCGCCGCCCTCCGGATCGACGGCGTCATGGGCCTTTCCAGCTCACCCGCGGACTGCCTTCATGGCTTCGTCCAGGACAGCGCTCAGTTCACGCAGGGAGTGCCCGGCCAGGCTGTCCCGCTGGGGTCGCGGGGCAGCGAGACGACGTGTGCGGCCGTTGCCCTCCTCATACGGCTTCCAAGGGTTCGGTTCGGCCGGAGCGGCAGTCGCGGCAGTGGCCGGGGTCCGGGGCGCGGAAGGCTCGGTCGCAGCCGTCGCAGGTCTGGAGGGGGTGCCGCGCGGGTGGTCGGGGCGTCGGTGGGGCGAAGGGCGGTGGGGGTGGCAGT
>NZ_WWIC01000139.1:0-79229 GCF_009872555.1 Streptomyces sp. SID5643 | reverse complement strand
AGCTCTCGGCTTCGCTCGAGCAGGGGGGACCCCCATCGGCGCGAGGTCGAGGCCGCGCGCCGGGTGGGCGGCGCCTGGACGGCGCCCGTCCTGGACGCGGACCCGGGGGCGCGGGTGCCCTGGGTGGCCACGGCGTACGCCGCCGGACCGTCCCTGTCGGCCGCGGTCACCGACGGCGGGCCCTTGCCGGCCCCCACCGTACGGGCGCTGGGAGCGGGCCTCGCCGAGGCGCTGGCCGCGGTGCACGAGCTGGGACTGGTGCACCGGGACGTGAAACCGTCGAACGTCCTGCCGACCCTCGACGGCCCGCTCCTCATCGACTTCGGCATCGCCCGGGCCACGGACGGCACGGCCTCCCTCACCTCCACCGGCGTGTCCATCGGCTCGCCCGGCTACATGTCGCCCGAGCAGATCCTGGGCAAGGCCGTCACGGGCGCCGCCGACGTCTTCTCCCTGGGCGCGGTCCTCGCGTACGCGGCGACCGGCCGGCCACCGTTCCCCGGGGACTCCTCCGCCGCCCTGCTCTACAAGGTCGTCCGCGAGGAGCCGGAACTCGGTCTGCTGGACGGGGAGTTGCGGGGCCTGACGGCGGAGTGCCCGGCGAAGGACCCGGACACGCGGCCCGCCCCCGCGGCACTGGCCCGCCGGCTGGCCCCCGAGGGCGCGGCCCGGCTGGTGGCGGGCGGCTGGCTGCCGGGGCCCTGGTGGAGCAGGTGAGCCGGAGTGCCGTGCGGCTGCTGAACCTGGAGGTGACGGGGCCGGGGGCGGGGCCGGGGCCTGGGGCCGGAGCGCCGTCCGGGCCGGTCGCCTTCAGCAGCCCGTCGGTGGGGGCACCGGACCCGGCCGGCGGCCCGGGCGAGGGACTCGGGGTGTTCGGGCCACCGCCGGTGATGCCGGTGGTACCGGCGGCGCCGGTGGTGCTGCCGGGGGACGGGGTTTTCGAGGGTGGCGGGGTGCCCGAGGGCGGCGGGGTGCCCGGAGGGGCGGGGGCGTCCCCGGCCGGGGCCTCGGGAGCCTCGGGAGCCTCGGGGGCTTCAGGGGCTTCGGCGACGCCGGGGGCTCCGGCGACGGCGGGGGCTTCGACGACGGCGGGGGCTCCGGCGACGGCGGAGGCTTCGACGAAGACGGGGGCGCCGACGAGGACGGAGGCTTCGGCAACGACCGGAGCTTCGGCGACGACGGAGGCTTCGGCAACCACCGGAGCTTCGGCGACGACGGGGGCATCCGCGGCGACCGGTCCGCCCGCGGTGCCGGGGATCTCCGACGCGCCCGGGGCACCCGCCCCCTTCACCACCGCCGTACCCCAACCCCGGAACGGCGACCACCACCCGCAGGACACCGCCCCTGCCGCCGGCCGGGGGCTCGGCAGGGTCACCGTCTCCGTCGCCGCCACGTCCACGCCGGAGGGCGAGGGCGGCGGGCGGGTGCGGAAGCTGAGCTGCTCCGTGGCGCTGGCGGACGCGGGGGCGATGGCGGCCGTGACGATCGGGTCGGTGTTCGTGTTCGACCTGCTGCCGGGGCGCGGCGGCCAGGACGACGCGGACTCGTCCACCGGCTCCGACTCGCCTCCGGCGGCGACCGCGAGCTCCGCTCCCTCCACCGACGCGGGTCCCGCCGCGTACCTCGGCACCTGGGAGGGCCAGCGCGTCGCCCTCGACGGCAGACTGCCCCTCGGCACGTTCCGCCTCACGGTCGAACGGACCGCCGTCGGGCAGGAACTGGGCACGCTCCGCCAGACCGACCCGATCGGCGGCGTATGCGTCGACGTGCTCACCGTGAAGCAGGTGACGAAGAAGGAGATCGTCGCGACGTCGGTCGGCGCGAAGACCAATCACAGCGGCTGCAACCCGGCGAAGACGACCGTTCACCTCAAGCCGGTGGGCGACGACCTGCAGTACCGGTCGGAGAGCGAGGAGTCGGGGCGGCCTGAGGCTCGGATGTCGAAGGTTCGATAGGGGTGGCCCTGCGGCTGAGCCTGACGAGCACGGTGATCAGCAGCGCGGCCGCAGCCAGAGTGCTGACCAGTCCGACGACCCACATCCACGGGTAGTGCACGTGCACCCAGCAGGGCCCGCCCTGGCTGTAGCAGTCGGCGTCCCAGTCGCGACGTCGCTTGGGCCGTGCGGTCGCGGCGATCATCCCGGCGACCAGGTAACAGGCGGCGAGCCCCGGCAGGGACGCGGCCGCCCAGGCCAGCGAACGCGGCTTGCTCCTCTTCCAGTTCATCCGGAACAGCGGCGCCACCCAGGCGAGGAAGACCAGCGGCACCAGAGCGCCGACCGTGGCGGCGAAGGCGTACGCACCGCCGGGCCACGCGGGAGCGACGTCGCCCCAGAGTTCATGACCCCAGTACACGTCGAACAAGACGAGCGGCATGATCAGAACGACGAAGCCGGGGAGGGCCAGGCAGCCCCAAGCGCAGCCGTAGTCACCCTTCTTGGCCCCATCGGCGTCCGGCCGCCCCGGCCGGTGCTCGTACCGCAGGGCGGACCCCGCCGCCTTCCTCCGCTTCGGCCTCGCCGAACCCCCGCTCACCGCCTCACCCCGGAATGACCACCGTACGCAGCTCCCCGTCGCCGAGGTGGAGCATGCCCTTGCCGGGGGCGACCTGGCCGCCGACCATGCTGCGGTTGAGGCGGACGCCGATGAGGTCGCCGCTGGAGGACTCCTGGGGGGAGAGCAGGATGCCCCGGCGGGCCTTCTTCGCGTCGACCTGCCAGCCCGAGAAGCCGCTGCACACGTCCTCCTCGTCACCGGCGATGACGAGCGCGAGCCCCCGCTCGGCGCCGCGCGAGACCAGCTTCTTCATCTGGCTCTCGGCGTCGCAGTCCTCCAGGATCTCGCCGTCGTCGATGAGGACCGCGATGGGCTCCTCCAGTGACGCCTCGTCGATGAGCTCCTCGAACTCGTCCTCGTCGATGTCGTCACCGGTGAAGACCTTCAGCACACCGTCCGCACCGTCGAGTTGGCGGAGCGGGGACTGGCGCGGGGCCGCGATGACCAGCCGAGTGCCCTGGGACAGGAAGGAGTGGGCGAAGTTCAGCAGGACCGTCGAGCGGCCCGACTTGGCCGGGCCCGCGATGACGAACGCCGGTACGCCCTCCGCGAGATCGGGGCCGAAGCCGACGATCTCGTCGCCGCCGATGCCGACCAGACCGAACAGGCGCGAGCGGGACGCGTCCGGGTCCCGCAGCTCCCAGGCCTCGGGGAAGGAGATGCGGCTGGGCAGACTGTCGACCCGGAACGGGCGCCGCGAGCGGGGGACGGCGGCGTCGCGGGCCGCGGCCGCCTCGCCGATCGCCGCCAGCGCCGCGGCCTGCCCCTGGCCGGTGGTGTCCTCGGAGAGCAGCGCGAACTGCGTCTCCGTGCCGAACTCGTTGCGGAACGCACGCCCCGGCGGGATCTCCTCCGGCACCTTCCGCGCCGGGATGCCCAGCGCCGAGAAGTCGCTGCGGTCGGCGAGCCGCAGACCGTACTTGTCCTCGGTGAGCGTCGCGATACGGCCCACCAGAAGGGTGCGGTCACCGGTCAGGACCAGGTGGATGCCGACGCTCGCGCCCTCGCGCATCATCGTCTGCAACTCGTCGGTCAGCGACCCGTGGTCGACCTCCCCGAGCGTGGGAACCCAGCCCTCCCAGCGGTCCAGCAGCACCACGATGTGCGGCAGCCGCTCGTCCTCGGCTACCGACGCCCGCTGCTCGCCGATGTCCGCGAAGCCCTTGTCCGCGAGCACGTCCTGGCGGCGGCTCATCTCGTTCTTGAGCCGGTTGACCAGCCGCACGACCCGCTCGGTCTGGTTACGGCTCACGACCGCGCCGCAGTGCGGCAGCCGTGTCAGCGCGTTGAGGGCGCCGTTGCCGCAGTCGATGCCGTAGAGGTGCACGTCGGCGATGGAGTGCGTGCGGGCGATGGAGCCCGCCAGGGTGCGCAGCACCTGGGAACGGCCGCTGCGCGGGGCGCCGCCGATCATCAGGTGGCCGAAGGAGGAGAAGTCCACGGCGACCGGACGGCGCGACTGGCTCGCGGGCAGGTCCTCGATGCCGTACGGCGCGGGCGGCAGCTTGCCCGGGCCGCCGGCGAACACCGGCAGTTCGATCTCGTCCAGCAGCAGCGTCTCGTCCAGGGCGGGCAGCCACGGGCTGTGCTGCGGCGGGATGCCGAGGGAGCTGTTGGCGTCGCGGATGGTGTCGACGAGGACCTTCAGGTCGGTGATCTCCTCGTCCTCACGGGACTCCGCCTTCGGCTTGACCAGCGCCGCCCGGCCCAGATCCTCCCAGGTCAGCGGGCCTACCCAGGGCATCAGCACGGCAGGGTCGGCGGCGCCCGGCCGACGGCCACCGACGCGGCCGGACTGGAACGGCACCAGGGAGGCGTGCCCGAGCCGGGCGTATGCGCGACCCGGGGTGTTCTTGGAGATGTGCCCGGCCTCGGGCGAGTCGATGACGTCCGACGACTCGCCGCCGTCCGTCACCCGCAGCGCGATACGGAGGTTGGTGTTGGCGCGGATCTCTGGCGACACGACACCGGACGGCCGCTGCGTCGCCAGCAGCAGGTGGATGCCGAGGGAACGACCACGCTGGGCGATGTTCACGAGACCCGTGACGAAGTCCGGCAGGTCGCGCACCATCGAGGCGAACTCGTCGATGACGATGAGCAGTCGGGGTACCGGCCGGTGCGAGGGGTCCCGGCGCACCAGGTCCTGGTAGTCCTCGATGTCCTTGGCGTCGGCGGCGGCCAGGATGTGCTCGCGCCGGTGCAGCTCCGCACCGAGCGACTCCAGCGCGCGCTCCACCAGGTGGGCGTCGAGGTCGGTCACCATGCCGACCGTGTGCGGCAGGTGCACACAGTCCTTGAACGCCGCGCCACCCTTGTAGTCGACCAGCACGAACGTCATGTTCTCGGGCGTGTTCGCCACTGCCAGGGCCGCCACGATGGTCTGGAGCAGCTCCGACTTACCCGAACCGGTCGTACCGGCGATCAGACCGTGCGGCCCGTCCTTGCGGATGTCGATGCCGAACGGCCCGTCGTACGACTCACCGATGACGGCCAGCGTCGACTGCCCGCCCATCCGCCAGCGGGCGACGATCGCGTCACTGGTCGGCGGCTCCAGCTGGAGCACGTCCAGCAGCCGGCTCGAACCCGGCAGCGCCGAGTCCTCGGTCTCGCCGCTGATGTCCCGCAGCGGCGACAGCGACCTGGCCAGTCGCAGACACCAGGCGGCGGAGACGAAGTCGGGCCGTACGTCCTTCAGGCGCTCCGCCCCGGCCTCCTCGACGCGCAGCCTCAACTGCTCGGTCCGCTCCGCCTGTTCGGGTTGCCGGGCGGTGCTGTGCCAGGCCTGGAAGGACGGGAACCCGCCGGCGGCCTGCTGGGACTGCTGCTGCACCTGCTGGGCGGCCGGCTGGTACTCCTCGGCCTTCGGCTCGGCCACGACGTACGCCTGGCACTCGCCGGGCAGGAACCGTTCCTCGGCGTCGAGGCAGATCGCGAACATGGACACGGCGGGTCCTTCGCGCAGCAGCCGTACGACGCCGGGGAGGGACCTGAGGCGCCGCGACCCGTCCCACACGACGACGATGTCGGGGTCGCCGAAGCTCGAATTGCCCTGGGACTTGTTCTCCTCGGCGGCCTTCTTGCGCGCGTCGAGGATCTGCGTCAGTTCGCCGATGCGGGCGCCGACGGTCTCGGCGTCGGTCCCGATGAGCGCGTTGACGTCCTGCCCGCCGGACGGCCGCGCGTGCGGCAGCCAGCGAACCCAGTCCCAGGACTCCCGGGCGGCGTTGTCGCTCAGCACGTAGAACTGCACGTCCATCGGGCTGTGCAGCGCAGCGGTCTGCGCGACGGCCCAGCGCCCGAGGGCCCGGGCGGAGTCCCCGGGCCCCGCCACGCCGACGACACCGAGGGTGCGCAGATGCAGCGCGACCGGGGCGTCCTCGATCTTCCAGGTCACCTGGCGGCGGTGGTCGTCCTGCTCGGGGTCGTCGAGCACCACCTCGGAGGGCAACTGCCCGGTCCCGAAACGCATCAGGAGGTGATCACGGTCGGTCCGCCGCCGCTCCCACAGGCGGGTACGGGGCCCGGTCCCGAGGGCGAGCACGGTCGCCGGGTCGGGGATGGCCTGCCGCCGGTCGTTCCGCTCGGCGACGAGCGCGTCCTGGGCGTCCTTCTCGATCCGCTCCTTCTGCTCCTCGTACTCCTTGACCTGCTTGGCGTGCGACTTACGCCCGTGCTTCTTGTCGTTGTAGTAGTTGGCGAAGAGCAGGACCGGGCTGAGGGCCGCCATGATCAGGTAGTACCAGCGCTGGAAGATCATCACCGACACGACGGCACCGACGAGCGGGGTCAGCGCCATCAGCCAGGGCAGCGGTCTGGCCTCGTACTCGCGCGGCGACGAGGGCAGCCGGAAGTTGGTCTGCCGCTCGGGCGGACGCAGCCGCGGGGGTCGGTTGTAGTCGAGGCCCACGCCGTCGTCGGACCACTTGAGGGCGGCGTTCGGGGGTGTGTAACGGGTCAGTTCGAGCAGGGTGTTGCCGACGCCGATCTGAGCGCCGAGGGGCCACTCCGCAGGGCCGTCCTTCTTCTCTTCCTTCTCCGGGCTCTTCTTCCTGCCGCGCTTCTTGCCGCTGGGCTCGCCCTTGTCCCTGTCCTCGTCCTCCGCGAGGGAGACGCCGTCGAGGGTGACGTGCTCCTTGTCCATGTGCACGGCGACCTGGCAAGTGCCGTCGGTGGCGACGGAGAGGGTGAGGGCCCGGGCGTCGACCTCGGGATCGTCGATCCGGACGTACGAGGCCGCCCCGCTGCCGATGTCGTACCGCCCCACGCCGAGCCGGTGCACGAACCCGGCGGCGGGCCCGCCGACGACCCGCAGCTCGACGAGCCCGGTGGGCTCACCCGGCAGACACCCGGAGGGATCCTGGAGACTGACGACGGCGCCTTCGCGCAGGGGCGACCCCACGACAGTGGCGCCGGGATCGACGGCGTACCCGTCCACGTACACGAGGGGCGCGTTGTTGGCCGGCGCGTGCCGGTGCTGCCCGAGCGGGATGACCTGCGCCCCGCTGTGCCCCACCTGCTTGGCCAGCTCCTGCGCGATGTCCCCCACGGTGGACTCAGGATCGGCATCGAGCACGACGTCGGCAGTGCCACCGCCGTACGGGTCGACGACGGTCAGAGTCAGGCGCACGACTTGTCCTCCCCGTGCCACTGGGCCGGTGTGGCTCCTGTGGTGTCTGTCGCTGGTTGCCGCTGTGCTGAGCGATCGCCGTTCTGCTCGCTTCGGTCACGCGGTCCCAGTGGTACAGGGACGATATCCGCTCGGAGTGACGGCGGGGCAAGGGGAGGCGCCATGACGTTCCCGATGGCAACGTCGTACACGGTTTCATTTCGGGTCGTTCACAAGGCGGGTATGGGCACCAGAGGCCACACCCGTAAGCTGCTGACCCAAGAGCGGACGATCACACCGGCAGCCGGCTGTGACGGCAACTCGGCTACTGGGCCAGTGAGTCCGCAAACAGGGAAGCCACGGGGGTTGGCCCTGCGGCGTTGCGAGAGGGAGCGGCTTCATGGCCAAGGACCTTGATGTCACATATCAGGACATGCGGGATGCAGCCAAGCATGTCGTGAAGGAGAAGGAAAAGCTCCAGGAGAAGCTCGAGGGCCTGAAGAAGTACATCAACAACCTGGTCCAGGGCGGCTACGTCACGAAGAGCTCGTCGAAGGCGTTCGACGAGAACTTCGACGAGTTCGTGCGCGGCATGAAGGACACGCTGGACGGTCTGGACGGCATGGGTGACTACCTGACCATGGCTGCGGACAAGTTCGAGCAGATCGATGAGGAGCTGGCGAAGCAGGCTCGGAGCAAGTAGGGCCGAGGGCCGGCCGGGTGCCGTCAGCCGACGCTGCCGGCACCCGGCTCCCGGGCGGCGCCGGCCGTCAGTCGGGAAGAGGCTGCCGCAGCAGGTACATGTGCAGGTCGCTGCGGAGCTCTTCCGTCTCGACGCGCAGCCAGGATCCGTCGCGGAAACGTATGAGCAGCATCCTCGTCTCGATCTCGCCGGAGAACGGGTCGACGAGGGTTGCCTCCGCGGCGGGAAGACGGGCTACGACCTCCATGCGCTTCTCCCGCCCCACGCTGACGCGCTGGGGCGGAGCCGCCAGGACGATCTCGTCCTGAGTCGCCAGGAGCAAACGCTGGTGGTGGGTGGAGTGGCTGTACCAACGCAGCAGGAACTGCCCGGCGTTGCCGTGCCAGTTTCCGTCGAAGACCTTGTCGAGGCCCTGTTGGGCGACGGTGGCGTCCCGGCGGCGCTTCTCGTCCTCCTCCTTGGCCCGCAGCCGCTTCTTTTCGTCGTTGGCGTCCAGGGATCGCATGACCACTTGCTCAATTTTGGCCAGTAGCTCGAAGAACATGATGACGGGGATGAAAGGCGCCCCGAGCGCCGCACCGGCCATGCCCAGCGGACGCATCCTGGCGGGGCGGAGCCGAGGGTTGCCCGCAGCCCGGAGTACCTCCGGCGGCGGAGCGGGGATCTTGTCGATCGTGCACCACTCGCCTGCTTCGGCGTCGATGCCAAGGCGGTCCGCCACCACGCGTTGCTTGCCCCTGCGTGTCACGTGAAGACTCTCCTTGCCGGCGGAAAACGGGATCGGTATGTCGCGAGCGTATCTCGTACGAGGTGCCATGAGGAGTGAGAGGGTCCGGCGATCGCGCCGACCTTCGTGAACTCATCCAGAACAGCCATCAGTTCGTAGAGAGGTATCACTCATGGGGGATCACATAAAGGCGGATCTGGCCGCCATCAAGCAGTGTTCACGCGATCTGACCAAAATCCACGGCGAGTTCGAGCGGCATGGCAACCCTGCGGACGACTACGGCCCGGCTGTAGGCCATGGTGGCCTCAAAGATGCTTTCTCGGATTTCGGTGACACCTGGAAGAAGACCCGGAAAAAGCTGATGAAGGAACTTGAGCAACTGGCCGAGTTCACCCGCACCGCCGCCAAGGCGTACGACGAGGTCGACCAGAAGCTGGCGCAGGCCATCAGGGATGCCAAGGCACAGAGCAAGGGGAAGAAGTGAGCAGGACGGACGCCGACTGGCCGCCTCTGTGGCATGACGACCCGACGCCGGGTGACCCCGAGGAAGTCGCTGAACTGGGCCGTAAGTTGCGCAAGATGGCCGACATGATCGATGAACAGTCCCGGGTCATCGAGGCGCTCGCTTCGGTGGAGGGCTGGGACAGCGAGGCCGGAAAGGGTTTCCACGAGATCGCCGGTGGTACCGCGGACAAGCTGAAGAAGTCCTTCGAGCGCTACGACGAAGCGGCCAAAGCGGTCGGGGAGGACGTGCGCGAAGGGAGCTCGGACGAGTTCGCCAGTGAAATGCGCCGCGCGCAGCGGAAGGCGGACAAGGCACTCGCCGATTACCGTGAGGCCAAGGCTGACCACGACCTGGCGGACGGCGAGGTGAAGAAGTTCACCGAGAAGTACCCGACGGCAAACGTCCCCGCCGCGGAGAAGGAAGAGTACGAGCGCTGGGTCAAGAAGCGCGATGAGGCCTTGCACGCCATCGGCGCGGCCCGTAAGGCGGTGAAGGACGCCAGGGACATCTACGACGACGCGGGGGACAAGGCCGCTCGTCATATCAGGAACGTCGTGCATCATGATGCGGTCCGGGACCCGGGAGGCTTCATGAACTTCCTCGCGGACTGGGCAGACATGCTGGCGAACATCTCCGCTGTCCTGTCCGTGCTCGCGGTGATCTGCGCCTTCGTCCCACCGCTTCAGTTCCTGGTTCCCATCTTCGCGACCCTTGCTGTGGTGACCAGTGCGGCCGCCCTCGCCGGCCATGCCTACGACATGACTGCGCGCGGGGGGAAGGTCGACTGGATGAAGCTGGGCGCCGATGCGCTGGGAGTGTTGCCAGGGCTGGGGGCCCTGAAGGGACTCCGGGCCCTCAAGGGCCTCAAGGGGCTTTCGAAGGTGAAGGCGTTCGGGAAGCTGAAGATGTATACGACGGCGCTCGACGGCGTCGGTCACAACTTCCTGAACGGCGTCGCCGTCAAGGTGGTGAACAAGGTGCTCGGGAGGACAGCGCGCGCCGATCTGATCGACGGCAAGAAGATCACCGGCGTCATCAAGGGGGCAGGCCTGGCGAGCGCATTGCACAGGATGTTCAGCGGTGAAAACGGTGAGAAGACCGGCTACCAGGAGCCGGCCGGCACCGCCACGCCCTCACCCACGCCGTCTCCCTCGCCCCGTCCAGCTCCGAGCGTCTCACCCGCTGCATTCAACGCGGCCTTGGCCGCTTAGGACCCGGCAGACCATTCGAGGAGCGCAGACGCCATGAACGACGAAAACCACGACCTCGGACCCTGGGAATTCATCGGCCGCCGGGGTGGCGACACGGTCACCTTGGTCGGCGGCTCGGTGATCGCCGGCGTGCCCGAGGCGAAGCGGGCGGCCGAGGAGGCGCGACGGGAGCTACGGTTCGACTTCCTGGACGACAGGGCGGTGCTCGACCTGCTGCGCCGTCGGCATGTCGACGAAGAGGACATGTTCAAGGCGGGCTTCGTGCACGGAGTGCCCCTGGCGCTTGTGGGCCTCGGTGCCGTGCTCTACTGGGCCGCCGTGGCCACGTACTGGGAGACCGCTGCCTCACGCAACGCCTATCTGGCAGTAGCCGGAACCGTGGTGGCGCTTCAGACCTTCTTCTTTGTGCGCAGCGCGATGGCCCACTGGGGCGACCCAGTCCGGCAGAACCTGCGTGCTCGAGCGGCCAGGTACCGAAGGATCGCCCACATCGCTCGACGCGGAGGTGCGGACATCCCCGCCCACTATCCGCATTACGGGCCCTACCCCTTCGCAGCGACGTTCCGACCTGAAGTGGACGACCCCGAACCGTTCGAGAGTAAGGGCGCAGATGACCACGGCCGCGGTTGACGAAACCCAGCGCAGCCTCATGGAGAGCGGTGGCATAGAAGTCCGTTGGATCATGCCGGAAGGTTTCCTCGAGCTGCCCTTCGAGGCGGATGATCTGGACGCACTGGCCGACCAACTGGTCGAGCTGGCCAAACAGGCGCTGCCCGGTGCCGACGAGGAAGTTCAAGTGCAGTACGCCGCCATGTGCGCGGCGCACTACGACGAGTTCATCGAGGCGGGCGTACAGTACGCCGGCTTCGTCACCACGGAGGTCGACGGCGTCCGCTGCACGGCCACGGTGAACGTCAGCCTCCTCGACCTCGACGAGCGGGCTGGTGCCCATCCGGTGGGCTTCATCGCGACCACGATGCGGCATCTGGAGCTCGGACAGATCGGCGAAGTGGAGCTGCCCTGCGGCCCGGCCGTGACATGTGTCGGCAGCCGCTCCTCCAGCATCGACGGCAGCCTGACGCCGTCGGGCCGGGACGAGCCGGTCTGGACGTCCTTCATCCAGGTCCAGATACCGCTGAACAACGGGACCGTACTCCTGCTGGAGATGGGCACGCCGACGGTCGAAGGATGGGACGTCTTCTCCGCCATGTTCGCCGGGGTGGTGAAGAGCGTCCGCTTCTTCGATACCGAGGGAGCTCCGCTGGTGATGCCGGGGTGAACTCTCCACCTGTCGGTACGCCCAGGGACTACAGACTGCTGGTTCCTCGCGAATGGTTCCGTGTCGACCTCATGCGAGACCGCTGGCGCGCTCAGCTCAAGACGTTCGTCGACGCCCAGTCGGAGGGGCGGCACGTCTCCGCCGAACTCAAACGGCACGTCTGGACCACACTGCGCAACACCGCTGAGGCCGGCCGGGCTCGCGGTGCCATGGAGTTCTTCCTCCTGACGACCTCACGGGACGGCGGCCTCCCGGCCTCGCTCCTGGTGTCCTCGATTCCGCTGGGCGACACCCCGGCTGATCCGGAGAAGTACGCGGAATGGCTGGAGCTGCGGGAGCCGGAAAGCCCGGGAAGGCGGCGGCAGGTGTCGGTCGTGGAGCTCACGGCGGGGGCGGCCGTCCGCGTTCTTGATGCCACGACGCTGGGCGTTCATGTCCTCATGCCCGGCGGGGCGGGCTACTTGACGCTCTCCTTCTCGGCTCCGCTCAGCGGCATGTCGGGGCCGATGGAGCGGTTGTGTGATGCCATTTCTGGGTCTCTGAGGTGGGTGCAGTGAGACGCGCAGGTAGCTTGCGAGATGGCCTGGGGATGGTCGGGGTGATTCTCGGGCTGGTCGTCGGTATGGGTGTGCTCCTGCTGGTCATGGGCTTGGGAAAACGGCTCGCGCGTGCGGTCGTACCGGCGTTGGTGGACTTGCCCGGGGGTGCCTGGACGGTCGGTGGTGGCCTCGGCGTCGTCACCGTGCTCGGGGTGATCGGCTGGCTTCGGTGTGCGTCCGGAGTCTCTGCCGAAAGCCGCCTGGGGCGGGTGCTGAGCGCCTTGTGTACAGCGACCTGCTGCGGGGCGGCATTCGGGCCGTTCTTCCTTCTGATCAGCGGGCTTCCCGGCCGGAACTGCCGGTCGGCAACGTGTGCCTACATCCCCGGGACGGGGAGCGCGTTGCTGGCCTACGCCCTCAGTGCCGGACTGGTGGGCTGGATCGTCAACCGCTGGACCAGCGCTCGGGCCGCGGAGCGGGCGACGTTGGAGCGGGAACGGGTGCGGAGGCTTCGGAAGAAGGGGAAGGGGAAAAGCCGGGCGCAGCAGTAGCGCAGGGAAGCGAGGGCAGGGCTCGTCCGCTCGTGCGATATCCGTTGGATGCGGGGTGGGGCAATGGGGAGCGTGCGGGGTGTTCCTGAGGGGAACGATGTGCAAGCTTTCATGACGGTCGTTCACCTACTGGGGCCGTGCCCTCAGAGGCCACACCGTAAGCTGCTGTGCCAGAGCAGACGACGCGCGACTACCGGATCGTGGCTGCGGACAAGTTCGAGCACTGATGAGGAGCTTGCCGAGCGATTCCGCAGCAAGTCACTGTTCACTAGAAGAAGGAGCGATGGGTGAGTCTTCGCGGCGCACCCATCGGGCAACGCTACTACGTCTCTCACCGGGGGAATTCGTGTCGGATCAGACTGCCGATATCGAACGAATCAAGGAGAGCGCTAGGTCTCTCTCGAGGATCCATCGAGAGTTCGATAAGAACGCCAACCCAGCCGAAGGGCTAGGGGTGGGCATCCTGGGTGACCAGGGCCTGATCGATGTCTTTGATGAGTTTGGTGACAACTGGAAGATCCATCGGGAGCGTCTCACGGAAGAGCTTGAGAATCTCTCGAAGCTTCTCTCCACCGCGGCGAAGTCGTATGAGGACATCGATCACGCACTCGCCGAGGCGCTGCGAAACGCGGACAGTAAGAAGCCGAAAGAAGGAGGCGCCAAGTGACGCGTCCGCGCGCTGAAGAGTGGGCAGTGATCGGCGAGGCATCCGACCCGATTCCCGGTGATCCGGAAGAGGTCGCCAAGCTTGGCAGAGAGCTGAGGAAGACCGCTGAGGCCATCAAAAAGCAGGCGGGTGAGATCAAGTCGCTCGCATCTGTCGATGAGTGGAAGAGTAAGACTGCAGAAGAGTTCCGTAAAGACGCCGAGGAAGCTGAGGGAAAGCTGCGTAAGGCATTCAAGCGTTACGACGCCGCTGCTGACGCCCTTGGCGAGAAGGTCACCGACGGTGGCTGCTCCAGTCAGTACGCCTCGGAACTCCACCGAGCGCAGACCATGGCCGACAAGGCGCTCCGCGATGCCCGAGAAGCGGACGACGAGCGCAACGCGAGCAGTTCAGCGATCGAGAAGCTCCCCAAATCAACTGGCGAAGATGACCTGGACCGCAAAAGGCTGGAGAAGCGCCAGGACGCGGCGAGTTCGGCGCTGGAGCGGGCGAGGAAGGATCTCGAGGCAGCCAAGGATGTACGCGATGCCGCAGCGAAGAGAGCCCGTGACGCCATTCGGTATGCCATCGACAACGATGGCCTGAAGGACGGAGCCTGGGACAAGTTCAAGGACTGGGTCAACGACAATTCTGGATGGATAAAGACAGTACTCGAAGTTTCCGGTTGGGTCTCGACCATCTGCGGGACGCTGGCGCTCATGGTCGGGTGGATCCCGATTGTCGGCCAGGTACTTGCCGGGGTTCTCGGCACCATCGCGCTGGTAGCCACCCTAATTTCACTCGTGGGGCACACGCTTTTGGCACTGGCCGGTAAGGGCAGCTGGTTCGACGTCGCCCTCGACATCGTGGGCATTGCCACGCTGGGTATCGGCCGCGGTGCCCTCGCCGGAGCCAAGGGGGCCTCGGCGGCTGCCAAGAGTCTGGGCCGATCCGCGAGGGCAAGGGCGCTCCGGGAGGGCATCAAGGCGAAGCCAGGCTCCGCCGCCTACAAGAAGGCCGTCAACAATGCCTGGAAGAAAGCGAACCAAGAAAGCGGTGGAGCGTTGCGCGGCAAGGCTGGCGCCGAGGCGATCACCAAGGCGCCAAAGGGCTGGTTCCCCGGTGCCCAGCGGATGGCGGACGCCTTCAACCCGAAGTTGATCTATCGGGAGTCGATGGACAGTCTCAAGGCGGTGAAGGACCTGCGCCCAAGCAACCTTCGGCAACTTGGACAGGCCGATACCTGGGCCGGCGTCCGGCCAGGGTTGAATGATCCTGGCGTCACGAACCTGCAAAGGAGCCTCGACCAGATGTCCGACAGCCTGCGAGCGGACAGTGCGGTGAAGGCCGCAACCGACGTGTTCGAGACTCAGACTCGAATCTGGGCTGGATCCACTGCCGTCGCGTCGACCACCGACCTGCTCGACAAGGGGGACATCACTGGGAAGATCGGTGATCTGGTCGGGGTGCAAGGACTGGACGACGGGGTTTGGTCGGCGACCGGGATCAAGGACGCCACGACAACGAGTGACGGATGAGCAGGGCGAGCAATGGCTGAGCAGCCAGGACAGAGTACGTCACCACACCGCCCGACCGAGCCGGTCGCACGCCCCGCGGGTGCACGACACCACAATGCCCATGTCGTACGCAGGGCCAGGCTCTATGCCGAGGGGGACACCCTGGTGCTGCGCGATGGCCGCCTTCGCGAGCGCCGGTATGTGGTCGGAGGCGATGGCATTAAGCATGCAGTCTTCTTCCCGCCGGGCGATCTCTGGGAGACCGTGCAGAAGCGCCCCCTGGAACGCTGGGGCGTCCTGGTCTTCAGAGGCGAAAGTGAGCGGGACATTCTGCGTGTACCGCTCGCAGCGTGGTTGCCCGAGGCCGGCGTCGTCGGGGCGATGGACCTGGCGCCGTTGAAGTGCCTGGACCGGACTGGGATCCGAGAACTTCTCACGACTCTCGGGATCCCACTGGAAGAGAGATCGCAGCCTGCCGACTCCGACGGAGCACTGGAAACCAGTCGTGGAAGCCGACCGGACCGCGCTGTTCATGCCGAGCTGCCCCGATGGCACAGTTGGGCGCGAGGTCTCGGCATGTTCGGGTGGTTCATCGCTGTCGTGGCCGCGTTCGCAGCTGACCTGGTGTGGGCTATGCCTATCGCCGCGGGCGCCCTCCTCCTGATTCCCGCATCGGACGCCGTCGTGCGAATCTCGGCTTGGTGGCGAAACAGGAGACCGCACTCGTTTGCCGAAGCTCTGGCTATCAAGCCTTCGCCGTCCGCCGGAGCAACGCGGCGCTTCTTGCGAAGGGCCTCCATTCGGGTACTTCCGGATGAGGTGATCCTGACCAACACGTTGGGAGAGGAACGCTGGCTTGGACGGGCCTGCGGACATGGGGTGGCACGGCTGGTTCGACTGGTCGCGCCCACCACGGGGGAGCCGCTTGCTGTTGAATTTCAGGACCGCAATGGCGAAGCGCGGGTTCTGTTGCCGTGGAAGCACTGGTTCGCGGGACGGCAGGGGCTTGATCGCTGGGCGGAGCTGACAGCTGCACTGGCACTGCCGGTCATTGACAAGAGGCACACGGGTGGTAATAGCGCCGAAGCCTGGTGGCAGGGCCACCTGCTCAGTGCGGACGTCCGCAAAATGTCACCGATGGAAGCGAAGGAAGCCCGCAAGGAGACCGATTGGCACCGCGCTGTAATCGGCAGGAACGAACTCCTCGCACTACCGCTCTTCAGCGCTGTACTGCTGGCTGGACTCTTCAGTGACGAACTCCCGGCGTTTCTGGCAGGCTTGCTTTCTGCGCTGACGATCGCGGCGGCTCTGGTGCCCGCGATGACGAGTGCCCTAGCCAGCCGCTTCTCGTACGACAAGGTGATCGAGAAGCCGGAGGCCAACGTATGAGATCAACCGACTCCGACGGAGCCACCATGACCACGCCCGGAGGAAGCGATAGCGGCGCACCGCCGACTGATTACCGGCTGCTTCTGCCCGAGGGGTGGTTCCGTGTGCACATCGGCCCTGAGCTCCGTGAGCGCTCCGTCGACGCGCTGGTCAGCCGACAGTTCGAGGGAGTCGACAACGCACCTCACCTCAAGCGGCAACTACGTGAAAGCCTGCTGGCGCAGGCAGCCGCAGCATTCCGCGACGGAGGCATCGAGCTCTACCTAAGCCTGCAGAAGGCAGGCGCACTCACCATCCCGGCGTCTCTCCTCGTCACGCTTTTGCCGCTTACTGGCGGAGATCAGCCGTCCGCGCAGGACATCGCTGCCCGCCTCTCCGTAGACGAGGAGCTGGAAGTGACGGTGGTCGACTTGTCCTCGGGGCCGGCCGTGCGCACTCTCAGGTCGACAGGACAGGCTGACCGCCCGGCCCCGGCAGGTGTGCCAGGAAGTCCTGACGAGACCCTTCCCTCCGTCACCGTCGACTATCAACTGCCGATTCCCGGAGCCGGCGCCTCTCTACTGCTGACCTTCTCCACCCCCCTCATTCAGATAGCGGAGGCAATGGTCCAGCTCTTCGATGCGGTGGCTGCATCGTTGGTGTGGGTGGGCGGTGACGGCAGTCATGAGTGAGATCACTGCATGCGGCATCGTTGTTCCGACCGACTGGGTGCCGCTCCCACTCGAGCTATCGGATGACGTCAAGGCATGGGCGAAGAGCACCGCAGCGGAGCTGCGCGATCGTAGTAGGAAGGCTGGCTACGAACTGGATAGACGAACGCTGAGGAAAGAGTTGCAGGCTCGGGCCGAGGACAGCCGGAGCCGAGACCCCCTGTATGCGTTCGCGTTCTACCCCAACGGCTTCGACACGGCACTGGCGATCCTGGAAGTCGATCTGATCTATCCGGATGAAACAGTCCCCGAGGTCACTCTGGACTGGCTGGCCGAGACTTTCAGCGCCGACGACTTCGGCCCTTCAAAAGTCTCGGAGGCGCTGTTGCCGATCGGCCCTGCCGTACGTATCCGGCAGGACTTCAGCGCTGAGTCGCGTCCCCGCGGTGGACCTGGCGTCCTCATGGAAACGCTGACCTACGGAATTCTGCCGGCTGGATCCGAAAGTGCAGTCATGCTGTTGGCGTCATGGACGGTGCCCGGTATCTCAGAAGAGATGGAAGCAGCGGCGGACAGCATCGCGCAGACGGTGACGGTGGATTTCTGAATGCACAGCGGGAACTGTGCTATCGCCGTCCATGGTTGAGGGGAGCCGCTGCCATAGGGTGACTCTCGTGATGTGTGGACCGTAGCTGACCGTGCTGCCCCGGCCGGGCAGCACGGTCCAAGTTTGGGCGGCGAGCCCCGTTGGTGTGACGGTCAGTGTGGGGCGGCTTCCACTCGGAAAGTCACCTGTTGACGGACTGGATCTCCTGGACTGTGACGTCTTGGTCGTTGCCGAAGGTGCCGTTGGGAAGCTGGGTCGGATTGGGGCTACCCGTGCCGGTCCAGGTGATCTCCCAGGTGACGGTGGCCTGGAGATTGAAGGTGTCGTCCCCGGAGGAGCGGAGGTACCTGATGCCACAGGGCGGGGTCCGGTCGGCCTTGCCCGTGGCGTACGGCTCGCCGATTGAACCGTCGTCGTTGATCGTGCACTCGCCGGAGCTGGGATAGGTCTCGGCGTCTGGCGTACCAGGCTCCAATGCGAGGGAGACCGGCTTGGCGGTGGTCGTGGCCTGGATGTTGAGGCCGCCCACGTCGAGGGCGGCGGTAACGGAGACCTCTTTGAACCTGGCCTTGTCCAGCCAGGCCCAGGTGGGAAGGTTGACCTTGGTGGCCGCCTCGGGGGCGAGGGCTACCTCGGTCGTCGGTAGCTGGATGCGGTTGTAGGCGAGTTCGGCGAGGACTTGTGGAGTGACCGGGTTCTCCACGGGCGGGGGAGCACCGTTCTCAACCCAGAAGGGAGGCTTGTCACAGAGTTGGGCCTCTGGCTCCGTCCAACGGTCTTCGTCGCGGACGGCGACCCACCAATTGCCCTCATCTCTCTTGTCGAGGTTGTAATTCTTGTACTTTCCGTCCTTGTATTCGTCGCGGAACATGCCGACCGAAGCCTTGGCATAGCTGTGCTGGCCAGGAGTGTTGACTGTCTCGTCGTACATGTTCTCGACGTACTTGGAGAACTCCTGCGCTGAGCGCGGCTCGTACCAACAAGCGGGCGGGGTCCAGTTGCCCACAGGGACGACGTTGCCCTTGCGGCTGCCCCCCGTCGTGGTGCTGGTGTATCTGATCATGGAGACGAGGTCGCTTCCTGACCTCTTGCCACTCGTGTCGACCTCGGCTTCGGACGCGCCAGGGCCCTTTGCTGTTGCGGCGCCGACGGTCATTGCGAAAGCCGCGAGGCAAGCGCTCACCGTGGTGATGCCGCGGGTCAGGGAGCGCACGTCTTGTCCCCTCTCTTCGACAGCACCTCCGTGGTTTGCCAGACCCCCTTGCCGTTCTTCTTGAGTTGCGTGCTGTATGTGACGTAAGGGCTCTCGTCTGACGGTGACCTGTCCACCGTTCCGGTTTTGCGGTTCTTGTTGAAGGCTTTGCTCTCGTCGGCGCAGTAGACCACCGCCGCCGTGTCGCCGTCCGCGACCTTGACCCTGGGGTCGAAGTAGCGCGTAACCCCTGTCCACGTCAGGTCCTCGTCCAGCCAGGCGCGGACCCATTTTTGCGCGCTCACGAGTGCTTTGCCTTGGCGGTAGTACGCGAGTGTTGCCGAGTTCGTGTCGCCGCGGAGGATCGCATCGTCCACCGCGTTCACCGTCTGCGTTACGTCGGACAGCACTGCGTCCTCGGCCGGATCACCTGTCTTCCAACCCTCGAACTTGTTCTCCACGCCTTCGGGAAACGTGATCTTGGGGCGGTCGGCGGGGCCGGATTCGCCGGCGCTGGGTGAAGCCGAGGCCGCCGCGTCACCAGCATCGGCCCCGGCGATCTTGTCGTTGCTCTTCGAGTTGCCATCCCCGCTACCGCAGGCCGTCAACAACAGTGCTGCCGTCGCCGCCAACGCGGCAGTAACGGGCAATGGGCGGCGCTTCACAGTGACTCCCCGTGAGACAGAAATGCAGTCAAGAGTATTGACGGTATCGGTGAGGTTGCTGGTTTCGCCAGAGCGAACTTCCGCGAGTGCCGGAGCAATGTGCGCTTAGGGGACTCTCGGACGCCTGTTGTGCCCTGACCGTTCCCGCGCAGGGGATGAGCCCGGACGCCGGAGCGCGCGTCGTCCGGAGTGCTGGTGCCGAGGGCTCTACGGTGTGACTGGCTCACCGGCACTTCGCCGCCTTCGTCTCGACGAAGACCTTGGACGCCTGCCACAGGTCCTCCCCCGTGGGGAACTTAACCATGACGATCTTGAAGTAGTCGAAGTCCGCAATGCTGGGCTTGGTGGTAAGGATCTTCTTGGTCTTGATTTCCTTGCCGTAGAACTTGCCTGCGTCCGCGCAGAACGCAACCTCAACGGAACTGCCGTTCGGGGCGGAACGCGTGGTGGCGTCGTAGTGGCGCAGCGTTCCGGTGGCGGTCCAGCCCCCCTTGATCCACTCGTTGATCTGCACCTGTGCGTAGTGCAGCCCATCTCCGGTGGAGTAAGTCGTCACGGCGGCATCCTTCGTCGTGCGCTTGTCGACACCCCGATAGATCGCGCGGAGGTAGTTCGCGGCATCCTCCATCGCCGCCGCCTCGTTCTTGTCCTTCGGCTTGTCCCAGTCGAAGACCAGGTTCATGTCGCTGGGCAGGGACACGTCCACGCCGTCCGGCTTGTCACCTGATGGTGCTCCCGACGCAGATGCCGACTCCTTCGGCGTCTCCGCGGCCTGGTCGGCGCCGGCGATCTTGTCGTTGTCGTCGGCCTTGTCGTCCCCGCTGCCGCAGGCCGTCAACAGCAGTGCTGCCGTCGCCATCGACGCGGCAGCAACGGGCAATGAGCGGCGCTTCACAGTGACTCCCCGTGAGAGACAGAAGTTCAGTATGCGCACTGACGGTACCGGTGAGGTTTCCGGTTTCACCAGCGCGAACAACCCAGAGGACACGGGCATTACCGGACGCACAGGTCGTTCCGGTGCGAGCCGGCCTGCGTCAGTACAGTGCTCCCCGCGGTAGCTGGATCTGCCTGAGCCGGACCCACCGCCCGGGTCGCTCTTCATCGCGCGCCGCCACCACGAACAGCACGAACGGCGCCGGGACTCCGAGCACCACCATCGCCCGCGTCGGCAGGGACCAGCCCAGTTGGGAGACGCACAGGCAGCACGCCAGCTCGGCCAACGCCCTGCGGGTGAAGGACCTCGCGTCGGCATCATCCAGCGCCTGCTGTCCGCCGAACTCGCGAGCAGCGCACCGGCACGCATGCCCAGGGCCGCTCCAAGCCCTGTACCTAACAGGCGAGCGCACCCATCAGCGCGACGTAAAGCCAGTACCCGGCGATCAGTGCCCAGCCCACGCCGATCCTCTGCCGGCGTACCAGAGCCAGTGGGTGTGTGGAGCAAGCCGGCCACGGGGAGGGCGATCAGGGCCCAGACGAAGATGAAGACTTCGGAGGCGGGGTCCTCGGCTCGGTCCCTCTCGACGAGTTTCGGGGACGACGACGTCAGCAGGAGGGCCAGGACCAGGGACGCTCGTCCCGCCGCTACGCCCGCCACGATGCGTGCCGCTCTGGCTCGCCGGGTCGGCTTCTCGTTCACCACTTCGCCCGCCCCAGCGGTCCGGGTCATCCGTGCCCATCCGAAACTACACTCGCGCCCCCTGCGTCACCGGGTTGATCAGCGGGGCGACCCCGGGCCCGCATGCGACACCGGGATTACCGCTCCCGTGATCGGGGCTCACGTCGCGAGCTTGGAGTTCTGCGCCTTCACCACGTTCGCGGGCGTCTTGGCGTCGCTCGGTCGCCTACTGTCGGCGAAGGCGAAGCCGTTCACCGAAAAGTAGACGGCGAGCACGTCACCGTCACGGACGACCTGGGTGCGCACCGTGTGGGTGATACCCCGGAAGGGCGTCGTCGCGCGGAAGGCCACGGCACCGGGCACCGTCCCCTTCTCGGCGGTGACCGAGTCGTAGACCGTGCTGTTCTTGCCCGCCTGCGCGGTGAACCCGCCGCCGCACTCCGATACGGCCTTCGTCAGCCCGGCCAGCACCGACTCGGCCTCGGCCGCCGGCTCGTACACGGCGAGAGTGATGTACGTGCTCGTCTTGCCGTAGCCCGCCCCGGCGCTGCGCGTGAGGTCGGCCCGCGGTTCACCGAGCGGGAGTTGGTTCATCGCGTGGGCCAGCGGGGCGCAGCCGGGCTTGTCGACCGTGACCTCGTCCGAGGACTTGGCGAAGGCGTACTCGGCTTCCGGCTCGGACACGTTGTAACCGGGCAGGTCGTCCTTCGTCACGATGACTTCCGCCAGCCGCTGCGCCGGAGTGATCTGCTTGGCCTTCGGTGCCGACGGTGAATCAGTGGGCGTGTCCTTGCTTCCTGAGCAGGCGGTCAGTGCGGAGGTCAGGGCCAGGGCGGAGACGACGGCCAGGGCGGCGCGCTTCAATGGGGGGCTCCTCGGTCGCTGATCAGGGCGAAGATCATGACATGGCGGCTCATGGGCGGGTTCTGCGGGAGCGATGGCAGGAGTGTGACGAGGCGGGGACCGGCCAACCGGCTGCTCAACGGGCCCTGGCGAGCCCCGCCGACGGAGGCATCAGCGAGCCGTACCCGGACGCCGCCCACGCGCTCCGCCCCGCCGGGACCTCGAAGTAGGGCACCCTACGGCCGTCCTCGTCCGTGTCGGGGAGCACCTCCGGGGCGCGGCGGTCCCGCAGTGCGTCCGCGCACTCCTGGCACGCCGCCACGTCGAGCCGGTCCCGGCGGCCGAGCGGACGCCAGCCGGTGCGCAGGGCCGCGCGGCCGTGCAGGGGGTTGAAGAAGCAGAGGGGAAGGCCGGGCGAGCCGGCCAGGGCGTCGCGGCCCTCCTGCGCCAGGGCCAGGGCGCCCGCCAGGTCCGGCAGGCCCCGGGCCTCGTCGAGGACCGTGCCGGCGGCGGCGTAGGCGTCGAGGGCCTGCTGGAGACCGGGGGTGGCTGCCACGTCGGCGGCCCGGGTCGCCTCGCCCAGCGCCAGCACCTCCGCCTCCGCACGGCGCCGCACCCGCGCCTCGTCGGCCGCGCGGGCCGTGGCGAACACGACGTGGGGGACGGCCGGGGAGGGCCTACGGGAGCGGAGCAGGGCCGCGCGGGTCGCGAGCGCGGTCAGGGCCAGGGCCGGTACGGCGATGAACAGCCACCAGCCGGTCATGCCGGAGCCGGAGCCGGAGCCGGCCGACCCGGAGCCGGACTGCGTGGGGCGGGCCGACCCGCCCAGGTCGCGCATCGCCTCGTCGTAGCGCTGTTCACCCTTGCCCTCCGCCACCAGGTCCACGGCCTTCGCCGTCAGGTCCGCCAGCCCCGCGTCCCGCATCTCGTCCAGGAACCCGGCGGCCGCCACCGCCCTGCGCGCCTGGTGGGTGTCGCCGGGCCACTCGTAGCCCTGGAGGGAGTCGGGGAAGTCGCCGTCCGACGTGATGAGGACGAGGTCGCGCCGTTCCGGGAGCCGGTCGCGGACCGTCCCGGCCAGGAGGTCGGAGTCGCCGTCGAAGGCGTCGCCCTTGGTGAGCGGAGTGAGTACGACCTTGATGGGCAGGCCCGTGCGGTGGATGCGGTCCGCCAGTTGCCGTTGCCGGGACGGCGGTACGGCATCGGCGTAGGCCTCGTCGACGTAGACGGGCGAGGTGCGCAGGGCGTTCGCGATGCGCTGCCCGGCGCTCGGGGTGCCGCCGTCCGCCGCGGCTGCGGTGCCCGTCGTGGTGAGCGCCGTCAGCAGCAGCGCCGCGAGGGCGGTGATCACGCGCTTCGCGGCGCCCTGGTCGACTTCAGTGGACACCTGCGGTCTCCCTCACCTTGTCGATGAGCCGGGCGATTCCTTGCGGTATGGCGGTCAGGGGGCCGTCGGTCACGTCGTAGTAGGGGAGGCGGGTGTTGCCGAGGGAGGGGTCGGGCAGCTTCAGCAACCGGCCCGGGATACCGCCCGGTTCGACGACGGCCGTGTCGCCGCAGAGCCCGCAGACGGGAAGCAGGCGGCGGCTGTTGCCCTCGGCCGAGACGCGGACGTGGTGACGGCGGGTGGCGGGGCCGTGCAGCGGGTTGACGCCGCAGCACAGGTCGGCCGGGTCCCCGGCGAGTGCGGCACGGCCGGCTCGGGCCAGCACGATGACGGCCACGAGGGTCTCGGCTCCCGTCCCCGATTGCCGGACGCGCCCGGGGTCGCCGTCGACCAGGAGCAGCGCGGCGTCGAGGTGGTCCCAGGCGCGGTCTCGGTCGTCCGGATCGCTGAACTCTTCTGCGAGAGCGGTGAGTTCGGCAAAGGCGGTGCGCCGGAGGTAGGAGACCGAGGGTTCGGTCGGGGCGGTGAGCGGCAGGCTGCCGGACGGCTCGGGCACGGGGGAGCGCCGCCGCCGCAGGCGCCGGACGAGCCAGGTCGCCCCGGCCACGAGGCTCGACAGCAGCAAGGCCGCGAACGCGCCCACGAACAGGCCCGGCCAGAAGTCCGTGGAGAACAGGGCGGGGAGGGCGGTCTCGCGGGTGGGGTTCGGGGCCGCGGGAGGCGCGGGCTCGGACCAGGGCCGGTCGGTGCGCGGGGTGTTGTCGAGGAACGTCATCAGCGCGTCGAGGCGCTCACCGAGGAGGTGGTCGCCGGCCTCGTCCGCCTTGCTGTCGCCCAGCGTGACGGAGTCCGGTACGTCGACGGTGAGGCGGTTGCCGTCCAGGCGCAGGCCGTGGTTGTAGACGCCGATCGTGCCGTCGGCCGGGTCGGCGACCACGTACACCCCGGGCCCGCCCACCTTGGCGTGCACCGCCGCGGCGAACAGCCCCGCGTCGCCGGCCGACTCGCTCTCCGGCGTCTGCGGCACGAGGGAGACGTACACCGGGCCGCCGCGGTCGGAACGCCGGAAGTCCCGGATCCGCTCGTGCAGCCGGTCCAGCTGCCGGGCGTCGAGGACGCGCGGGCTCTCCGGGTCGGCGTACACCGGGTCCTGCTTCAGCCCCGCCGCGACCCGCTCCACGCGGGCGGACAGGTCGGCGGGGGTGGGAGGCTCCGCCGCGCTCGACCGGGTCTCGTCGAAGACGACGGTGGCGGTGAGGGCGACAGCGGCGGCGGAGAGGACGGCCCCGCCCCAGACCAACCGGCGCAGGACGGGCTTCCTCGGGCGCCCCCGCCTCGCGTAGGCCGCCGACAGCAGGATCGACAGGGGGACGCCGGCGAGCAGGATGCCCGTGATGAACGACTGGTTCCGGCGGTCGGACGGGCCGATGTACATCTCGCCGGGTTCGTCGTCCGAGTACCTGTCGCGGGCGGACTCGGCGCGGGCGGCGGCCTTCTCACCGCCCTGCGCGATGACATCGGCGAACCGCTCGAAGGCGACCAACGGACCGGCGTCGTAGGGGAGTTCGTACTGCGTGACGGTGACGGCGGCGTCAGCGGGAGCGTCCACGCCGAAGGCCCTGGCCTCGGCGATGTCCGGCCCCTCGAACAGGACGTACAGCCCGTCGCGCCCGAGGCGGTCGTGCACCGCGCCGAGCAGTTGCCGGCCGTCCGCGCCGGTCTGAAGCGGCAGGACCAGGACGTAGGTCGGGACGCCGGTCTTCTTCGCGATCCGGGCGAAGGCGGGGGCGCTGGAGCGTGGGACCTCCCGGGGGAGCTGGTCGGAGACGTGGACCGGGTTCTCGCGGAGGCGGTCGGCGAGGTAGGCGGCCCGGGTGGGGGTGTCCACGGCGACGGCGGGTGTGGCGGTTGCGAAGAGTGCCGTCAGCGCGCACAAGGTCAAGAGCAGCCCGATGGCGCGGTTGCGGCTGTGGCCCGTTGCCCGTATCCCCGCTGTGCAGGCGTACTTGGCCGTGACTGCTCTCACCGGTGAATCCCCCGCGGTCCGTTCGATGCCCGCGCGGCACTCTACTCGTCCGTTCGCGACTGCTACAGGTCGCTCGATGACGAGCTCGCGGCTCTCACCCTCACGGGGCATGACCAGGCGACGCCCTCACCTCGACTTCGTGAGTGAATCGTGCAGGCCTGATGGCCGACAGGTGACGAACCAGACCGCCGACCAGGCCTTTTGGGGTCCATGGCGATTCGCTCGCGCACAGGTGCTGACGTCATGTGGGGCTGGTCCCGGCCGGGTTGGACGGGTGCGACGTTGCAGATGGATAACAGGCCGCACCCTGCGGCCCATGGGACCGGACGCGCCTTGAGGGGCTTATGTGCGGCTGATACGGTGCGATGGCTTGACACTCACCCCCAGTGCTGGCTATTCGCCCAGGTCGGGCGGGTGCGTCCGGCCCGTCCCGCGCTTCTCCGTGCGGGTCGACGCGGGTGAAGTGTCCGAATTTGAAGGCACATGACAGACATCTTCTTGGGTGTACGGGGAGCGGTTGCGTGAAGATCCAAGAGCGTACGGGGGCGGGCACAGGTCGTGCTGGCGCTCCGGCTCAGCCGTCGGTCGGCGACCGGCTTCCCACCCCGCCTCGCGAGCGCAAACCGGCACTGGCCGCGCTCGCGGTGCTGCTGATCCTGGTGGGTGCGCTGGGGGCGACCATGCTCGTGCTCCAGGCCGGTGACCGGATCGAGGTCGTCAAGGTGACGGCGCCGATCCCGGCGGGCGGCTCGGTCAACAAGTCGAACTCGACCCCTGTCATGGTCGCCAAGGACGACAGCATTCACTACGTCAAGTGGACCCAACTGCCCGAGCTGCAGAAGCAGAAGCTGAAGGCCGTCAACGCCATCCCCGCCGGAGTCGTCGCCGTCGGCGAGATGTTCGGCAGTGAAGCGGGTGTCGCCGCCGGCAAGGCGACCGTGGGCCTGTCCCTCAAGGCCGGCCAGTACCCGACCGGCATCAAGCAGGGCGACACCGTCGCGGCCTACCGCGTCAGCTCCGCCACCGGCTCGTCCAACGGCAACGGCAACGGCAACTCCTCGTCGTCGGCGTCCAGCAACTCCGTCATCGCCGACAACGCCCGCGTCGCTTACGTCCCGGACCCGAAGGACAGCGGCGACGAAATCGTCGGCAGCACCAACCTGGCGGTCACCCTGACCGTCGACAGCGACAAGGCCGCCGATCTGGCCCAGGCCGCCTCCAACGGCGAGGTCGCTCTCGTCAAGGTCCCCGGCAACTCCGGCAACTAGAAGGCGGCACTCGACCCATGGCGCTCATCGCTCTCGCCGCCGACAAGGGTTCCCCCGGCGTCACCACCGCGGCCGTCGCCCTCGCGGCGGTCTGGCCGCGGCGTGTCCTGCTCGCCGAGGCGGACCCGGCGGGCGGTGACCTCGTCTACCGCAGTGCCGCCGCGCACGGCGGGCCGCTCAACCCCAACACCGGCATGCTCTCCATCGCCGCCACCGCGCGCCGCGGCCTCGTGCCCGACCAGCTCTGGGACCACGTCCAGCCGCTGAGCGGCGGTCTCGAGGTCCTCGTCGGGCTCGGGATCGCCGAACAGGCCGCCGGGCTCGCGGGGTTGTGGCCGACCCTCGGGCACGCCTTCAACTCCCTGGCCGACTCCCCGCACGCCGCGGCCGACGTCATCGCCGACTGCGGACGCATCAGCGGCGACACCCCGGCCGTCGACCTGTTCCCGCACGCCGCGCTCGTGCTGCTCATCTCGCGCACCGAGCCGGAGGCCCTTGCTCGCGTCCGTGACCGGGCCGCCGCCCTCGCCGGCAAGCTGCACGGCGGGTCGCGTGGCGCCGCGAGCCTCGGCACCCCGATGATCGGCGTCGTCCTGATCGCCGACACCGGCACGGCCGGCAAGCTCGCCTCGCAGGTCAACGACATGCTCGTGCACGCCCAGACCGGCGCCCGTGTGGTCGGCACCATCGCCGACGACCCGGCCGGCGCCGACCAGCTGGCCGGCCGCAAGCGCGGCCGTCTCGACAAGTCGCTGCTGATCCGCTCGGCCCGCAAGGTCGCCGCCGACCTCTACCAGCAGTACGGCGCCGCCTGGGCCGCCTCCGCCCAGGCCAACCAGGCACCGCAGGCCCACCACGCCCCGCACGCTCCGGGCCGGATGCAGGGCCACGCGGGGGCCGGCGCATGACCGCTGTCGACCACCAGTTGGTCAAGCGGTTCCGCCAGGACGCCGGCGACCGCATCGCCGAGCAGCGCCGGCAGGACCAGGCCGCGGGCGTCACTCCGATGTCCACGGAGGACGAACGGCAGTACGCCCGGGCCGTCATAGCCCAGATCCTGGAGGAGTACGCCCGCGCCGAGATCAACGCGGGCCGTACGCCGCTGGACGCCGAGACCGAGGAGCAGTACGCGGCCGCCGTGCACGCCGCGCTGTTCGGCGTCGGCCGGCTCCAGCCGCTGCTGGACAACCCGGACGTCGAGAACATCGACATCAACGGCTGCGACCAGGTGTTCATCGGCTACGCCGACGGCCGTGAGGTGCAGGGCGACCCCGTCGCCGAGACCGACGAGGAGCTCATCGAGCTCATCCAGGTGCTCGGCGCGTACTCCGGTCTGTCCTCGCGTCCCTTCGACTCCGCCAACCCGCAGCTCGACCTGCGCCTGCCCGACGGTTCGCGACTGTCGGCCGTCATGGACGTCACCCGGCGGCCCGCCCTGTCCATCCGCCGCGCGCGCATGGGCAAGGTGTTCATCTCCGACCTCGTCGGCAACGGCACCCTGTCGCCCGAGGTCGCCCACTTCCTGGCCTGCGCGGTCCGCGCCCGCAAGAACATCATGATCGCGGGCGCCACCAACGCCGGCAAGACCACGCTCCTGCGGGCCCTCGCCAACGAGATTCCGCCGGGCGAGCGCCTCATCACCGTCGAACGGGCCCTGGAGCTCGGCCTCGACACCTTCCCCGACCTGCACCCCAACGTCGTCGCCTTCGAGGAGCGCCTGCCCAACTCCGAGGGCCAGGGCACCATTTCGATGGCGGAACTGGTGCGACGCTCGCTGCGTATGAACCCCTCCCGCGTCATCGTCGGTGAGGTCCTCGGCGACGAGATCGTCACCATGCTCAACGCGATGTCGCAGGGCAACGACGGCTCGCTGTCCACGATCCACGCCAACAGCTCGCACGAGGTCTTCAACCGCATCTCCACCTACGCGCTCCAGGCGACGGAGCGGCTGCCCATCGAGGCCAGCCAGATGCTGATCGCGGGCGCGGTCAACTTCGTCGTCTTCATCCAGCGGCGCAACAACTTCGGCAACGGCGGCCGCCTCCAGCGCATGGTGACCT
This sequence comes from Streptomyces sp. SID5643, assembly GCF_009872555.1. NCBI lineage: Bacteria > Bacillati > Actinomycetota > Actinomycetes > Kitasatosporales > Streptomycetaceae > Streptomyces > Streptomyces sp. SID5643. Next base: position 50,687 of record NZ_WWIC01000139.1, on the reverse strand, counting down.
CCGTCCGCGAGGTCAACGGCGTCGACGGACGGGTGCTGTCCAGCGAGGTGTTCGCGGAGGCCCCCGACGGCCGGATCGTGCCGCACGCCCCCATAGCCTGCCTGGAGGAACTGATGGCACACGGCTACCAGCCGTCCGGGACCTGGGGGTGAGCCGGGGATGACCACGAACCTCGCGGCAATCGGCTCGCTCGGCTCCATGGGCGGCCTGTTCTCCACCACCGTCCTGTACTCGATAGGGAGCGGCGTCGCCGTCGGCGGCGGCCTCGCCCTCCTCCTCATCGCCGTCCGCGGGCTGCCCGCCAAGCCCGACCACGAGAAGCAGAAGGCCGCCGAGCGGGCGAGTGAACTGCTCCGCTTCGCCGGACAGCGCGGCTCGCTCGCCGCCATCGTCGGCCTGGTCGTCCTCGTCCTCACCCGCTGGGCCGTCGCGGGCATCGCGGCCGGCGTCCTCGTCTTCTTCTGGGACCGGCTGTTCGGCGGCGCCAGTGAGGAGCGGGCGGCCATGCGCCGCGTGGAGGCGCTCGCCTCCTGGACGGAGTCCCTGCGCGACACCATCGCCGGCGCCGTGGGCCTGGAGCAGGCCATCCCGGCCTCCGCCCGCGCCGCGGCCCCTGTCCTGCGCCCCCACCTCGACGCCCTCGTCGACCGGCTGCGCGCCCGCACCCCGCTGCCCGAGGCGCTCCAGCAGCTCGCCGACGAGATCGACGACGCCTCCGCCGACATCATCGTCGCGGCCCTCATCCTCAACGCCCGGCTGCGCGGCCCGGGTCTGCGCCAAGTCCTCGGCGCCCTGGCCAAGTCGGCCCGTGAGGAGGTCGACATGCGTCAGCGGGTCATGGCCCAGCGCGCCTCGACCCGCAGGTCGGTGCAGATCGTCGTCGCGGTCTCCATCGCCTTCGTCCTCGGCCTGTCGATCTTCAACCGCGACTTCGTGGAGCCGTACGGAACGGCCGTCGGCCAGCTCGTCCTGGCCTGTGTCTGCGGCCTGTTCGCGCTCGGCTTCTGGTGGCTGCGCAAGCTGTCCACCATCGAGACGCCCGAGCGCTTCCTGGTCCGTGACGAGGCCTCCGTCCAGTTCGTCCGCCCGAGGACGCCGTCCGGAGCGCAGTCCCAGCAGCGGCTGCCGCAGGAAGAAGGGGCACGCTGATGGACCTCACGATGCCGCTCGTCGTCGGCGCCGTCATCGGCCTGGGCATCTATGCCCTCGTGCGCGCCCTCATGCCCAGCAAGCGCAGCGCGATCTCCCAGGTGGCGCGGATCGACGCGATGCGCGCCCGGGGCTCGGCCTACGAGTCGGCCCGCGTCGAGCGGGAGAAGGGCCGTCTGGGCGCGCTGCGGGCCGAAGTGGGCCTGCGCGTCTCGGAGTTCTACCTCCAGCAGGGCTGGGAGCAGCGCTCGCTGCGTGCGGACCTGGCGGTGCTGGACCGCAGCTGGGAGAAGTTCCTGGCGACGAAGGTGCTGCTGGGCGTGGCCGGCCTGTTCTTCGGCCCGTTCCTGTTCGCCATCGTCTACACGCTGGGCGTCGGCCGGAGCCCGATCATCCCGGTCTGGCTGGCCCTGCTCTTCGCGGTCGTCTTCTTCTTCCTGCCCGACCTGGAGGTACGGCGGGACGCCGCCGAGAAGCGGCGCGACCTGCGGCGCGTGATCGGCGCGTACCTCGACCTGGTGTCGATGAGCCTCGCCGGCGGACGCGGCCTGCCCGAGGCCCTGATGGCGGCTGCCGAGGTCTCCGACGGCTGGGCCAACCAGCGCATCCGCAACGCCCTGTCCGACGCCCGCATCACCGGCGTCAGCCAGTGGCAGGCGCTCGGCGCGCTCGGCGAGGAGATCGGCGTGGAGGAGCTCAAGGATCTCTCCGCCTCCCTGGCCCTGGTGGCGGACGACGGCGCCAAGGTCCGCGAGTCCCTCGCCTCCCGCGCCGAGACCATGCGGCACCGCGAACTCGCCGAGATCGAGGGCAGCGCGGGCGAGAAGTCCCAGTCGATGCTCGTGGCGCAGCTGCTGCTGTGCGCCGGGTTCCTGGTGTTCCTGATCTTTCCGGCGGCGATGCGGGTGTTCCAGGTGCAGTGAGCCGTGCATGAGCCTTGCGGTGAGCTCGCAGTGAGCGACCTTCACAACTCCAGAACTCCGTGACCTGATTTCGAAAGGACAAGACGTCATGAACGGACGCACCTTCCACACCGGCATCCCCGCGGTGGACTTCCTCGTCACCTTCCTCCAGGCCCGCACCGAGCGGGCCCGCTCCGGCGAACTGGACCGCGGTGCCTCCGCGGTCGAGTGGGTCATCATCTCCGCGGTCGTCGTGGCGATCGTCGGTGTCGTGGCCGCCATCATCAACGCCGCGCTGAGTGAGGGCGCCAACAAGGTCGGCGACTGCATCAAGGGCGCGGACGCGGGCAAGACCTGCTGATCGCCCTCGGGAGCGTCAAAAGCATCAGGAGCAACGGGGTTCACGGGATGCCGGCAGAGGTGGGCAGACGGGCACGCCGCTGGGTGCGGGTTGCACGGGAACGTGCGGCCGCCCGCGGCGACTCAGGCATGACCGCGATCGAGTTCGTGCTGCTCACCCCGGTCCTGTTCTTCATGATCTTCGCGACGGTGCAGTTCGCCCTGTACTTCTTCGCGGACCACGTCGCCCAGGCGGCGGCCCAGGCCGGAGCCCGCAAGGCCCGCGCCACGGCCGACGAACAGCCGGGTGCGTGGCGGGGCGAGGCACGGGACGTGGTGGACAGCTACATCCGCCAGCTCGGCCCCCAGCTCGTCCTGTCCCCGGACGTGACGATGGTGCAGCCGGAGCAGAACACGGTGGGCGTGGAGATCGCGGCGAGGGTCCCGACGGTGTTTCCCGGACTGGACCTGACGGTGCACGCGCAGTCGGTGGGGCCGGTCGAGCGGTTCGTACAGGAAGAGGGCAACTGAATGTCCTTCCCTTCCCTCCTCACGGGCCGCCGGCCCGCGGACGACCGTGGCCTGTCCACCGTCGAGGTCGTGATCCTCGCGCCGGTGATGATCCTGTTCATCCTGGTCCTGGTGGCCTTCGGCCAGCTGGTGGACGGCCGCGGGGCGCTCGACGGCGCGGCCCGGGACGCGGCCCGCGCGGGCTCGATCCAGAAGGACCACGCGACGGCCATGGCCGAGGCGAAGAAGGCGGCGGAGGCGAACCTCGCGGACGTCTGCTCGGGCCCGGTGTCCGTCACGCAGACCAGCCAGGGCTTCGAACCGGACACCATCTTCACCGTCGAGGTGAGCTGCCAGGTGCGGGGCCTCGCCATGCTCGGCCTCGACGTCCCGACGACGCTGTCGTCGAGCTTCAGCTCCCCCCTCGACCCGTTCCGGAGGTCGGCGTGAGACACCTCCGGCCCTCCTGGCCGTCCTGGTGGACGGCCCGTGGCGCACATCTGGACGACCGTGGCTCCGGCGCGGGAGCGGTCATCATCTTCACCCTCGTCTTCCTCTCCCTCTCCGCGTTCGTCATCGACGGCGGTCTGTCCATCTCCAAGCGGGAGCGCGCCGCCGACATCGCCGAACAGGCGGCCCGTTACGCCGCCCAGGACATCGACCGCGACGCCCTCTACGAGAACGAGGGCGGCCCCGCGCCGATCAACTTCGAGAACTGCAACGCCCGTGTGAAGGCCTTCGCCCGCGAGATGGACATGACGGGCGCGGACATCGGCGCGACCCACTGCGTGGCGGCGAACGCCGAGCAGGTCGAGGTCGAGGTGCAGCTCACGTACTCCCCGGTCTTCACGGGGATGTTCTACGGCGGTGACGTGGTGGTCCACGGGCAGGCGGTCGCGCAGAACGAGGTCGGCTGAGCCGATCCGGAACATTCGGCGAATCTGCACACCGTTCACCGTGAGGTCGTGGCGGAGTGGGACAGAAACCGAGGCCGGCTCGTTTCCCGCCCCGCGGAACGCATTTCCGTACCGCGACGTGGCAGGAATGTGAAGACGGCGAGGTCCCGGGTGACCAGATGGTCACACCCGTGAATGCGCGCCCGGAAAACCACTCCCGTCCATATCCACGGACTGGGCATTGACTGGCCGCCCCTTCTTCCGGCGTGCTTTGATCAGTCGCGCCCGAGCACTTCGCATTATTGAACGAAGGGAACCGCCTTCCATGGCCTTCACCCCGCAGATCCAGACCGCCCCCATGTCCGACGCCGAGCTGGACACCATCGCCGGCGGCCAGGCGGGCGGTGCTGCCGCGGGTGCCGGCGCCGCAGCCGGTCTCTACGTCGAGACCACGGCCGCCGGCCTCACCGCCGGCGTCGGCGGCGGCGTGGGCCTTGCCGTCTCGCCGCAGGGCATCGCGGCGGACCTGCACCTCAACGCGGCCGTTGCTCACTGACGATCGCATGAAGAGGGCCCCGGGGCTTGCACCCCGGGGCCTTTTTTCGCGTCCGTCTCTCGGAGAGGGGGGCTACTTTCCGCCGCCGTCTCCCTTACTGCCCTTACCGCCCCGCTTGTCCTCGGTCTTCATGGCGTCGTTGACCTTCTTGGCGAGTTCGTCGTCCAGCTTCTTGAACTCGCGCACGACGGCATCGGACATACTCGCCAACGCATCCAGTTGCTGCGTGATGTCCTCGCGCCCGTCCTCCCAGTTGGACTCGAAATCGTCGAGCGCGTCGTTGACGCTGCCGTCGCCGATGTCGTCCTTGTACGACTCGAAGAGCTTCTTGGTGTGATTCAGACGCGTCTTGATGGACCGCAGCCGGCGCCCGTAGCTCTCCAGCTCGGTCAGCGGGAGCGCGAGGTCGCTCTTGCCCTTGGCCATGTTGATTCCCCCAGCAGGTCGGACGGTCAGACGAAGCGGAAGGTACTCGTCACAGCGTCGAAGATGTCATGGAAGGCGTCGGCCAGGTCCAGGACGGGACTGGCCCCTGAGATGAGAACGACCTGGTCGGTGGCTCCCGGCAGGGGGACGTACGTCTGCGTCAGCACCATCCGCAGGGTTCGGGCGTCGCCCTCGGCGACGGGCAGGTCCTCCACGCCGTACGTGCGCGCGGCCGGCCCCACTTCCGGAATCTCGGCAGTCGTCACCTTGCGCCAGGCGTCGCCCTCGCGGCGGGGCGTGATGGAGCGCAGGGTGTCGGCGATGGCGCGGGGGTCTGTGGACAGTGCGACACCCTGCTTGTTCCTCGCTCCGAGGACGGAGACGGTCATGGTCGCGGAGAGGGGGATGCCGTCGAAGTTCTCGGCCATGCAACCCATGTACAGCGCACCGGACTCGTGCGCGTCCTTGGCCATCTTGCGGAGCATGGTGGTCACGTCGGCGCGATAGGGCGCCAGCTCGGGCGTCTCCCGCACCCGCTCGTCGACGAGAGCGCGGATGGTGGCCTCCCGGCCTTCCGGGCGGATGTCGAACTCCCACCAGGATTCCGGAACCGCCAATGAGAAACTGGGCATCAATTCAACCGATCTTTTCTGTTCTGAGTATCTGTCACATGTCGATCCCGAGGTCCTGGGTAGCGATATCGACCAGCCTGGATTCTGGTACCGACGGCGCTTTGTACTCCAAGGCCCTGATGTGTTGGATGAATTCGCCAGGAAGCGCCACGTGATACTTCGCGACGTAGTGGGGGAGATCCTCGCGCCAAATCCAAGTGCCGTCAGTGAAGAGCGATCCGATGCCTGTCAGGGCGGGCGCTTCAGGGTCCAGGATGTCTGGTCCCGCACTCATTTCACTCCAGATTCCCGTGCCGCTTCTGAGGTACTCGAGAATGCTGGTCTCGTCCGGCTCGCCTGAGGGCCTGACGGCATCTTTGATCGAGCCGGTCTCGGCCAGTCCCCAGCCGGGAGACAGTTCGGAGAAGAATCCTACGGGGCGGATCATCGAAACTCCTTGTCGTGCCGCCGACTTCAGGCCATGGGAAGGAAGGTGAGCCACACTCCGCCGTCCCTGATGTGTGGTGTGAAGGGGCCCTCGCCGAAGCTGGGCACACCGACTGCGTTGGTAGGAGCCTTGACGGGGACCCCCAGGGAGTTTGCCATCTCCTGGATTACTTGCGGCTGAGCAGCTCCGGAATGGCAGGTGAGCATCCTGATGGATTCGCCGTTGTAGCCTGGTATTCGGTTGATTGTATCAAGGACATGGTTCGGGTTAACGGTGTGACCACCTGCCCGCAGCCCCGCCCTGTTCGCCTCGCCGGCGAGCATGCGTCCGTCTCTCGTTCCGTGAATAATCACGTCCTGGTAGCCGGGAAGCCGTTCCGCGACATCGAAGTTCCTGAGGGTGGCCGGGTCGTACCCAATGGCAGTCGCACCTTCCCTGTGGTAGATGGGGATGTCCGAGGGCAGGGCATCGTCCGCTGCCCTGGTAGGGGGACTCACATGAGGCGATTCTGCTTTCCACCATCGGCTCTTTCCCATCATGCTGAACGTCAGGAAACGCACGTCCCGCAGCGCACGAACGCTGTTCCCGATATTCTTCAAGCCGCCGCCAATACCGCCAAGGAAACCGGCACCCAGGGCCTTGAGGCCTCCCGCCTTCCAGAGCTTTCCGAGCTTGGCGAGGCTGGTGAAGCCCTTTGCAGCGGGTATGCAGTCCAGGGCCGCCCATAGGAGATCACCCCAGCCCGCTTGGCCTTTGGCGACCTTTCTCATCGTGTCGGCGAGTACGACGAGGGCCGCGGCGAAGACGAGCCAGCCGAGCGGGCCGCCAATGATCATCACGATGATGCCGACGACGGTCACGACCCACTTGCAGACCGTGACGATCTCGTCCCAGTTGTCGGTGACCCAGTCGCCGATCTCCTCCCACCAGTGGCGGTTGGGAATGCCGGCGTCGGAAGCCTCCTGCAGTTTTGTGACGGTCCGGCGGGCCGCCTCCTCGCGCAGCCGCCGTGCCTGGCCGGCGAGCTTCTTGGCCGCGTCGAGGGCGCTCTGGGCGGCCTGCACGTCCTGCTCGGCCGCGTCCTGCCGGGCCTTGGCGTGCTGCGCGTTACGGGTGGCGCGGCGGACCTCGGACTCGTCCGGCTTCGGGACGTCCTTGCCGCCGTTCTTCGACGGGTCGTACGAGTCGGTCTTCTCGGTCGCCGTCCGGACCCAGTCGTTGGCACCGGACAGGGCGGTCTGCGCGGTGGTGAGTTCGGCGCGTGCCTTCCGGCCGTCCCGCAGGGCCTTGTCGGCCTTGTCCTGTGCGGTCTCCAGGTCCGGCCAGAAGGAGGCGAGGGCATCGCCGGCCAGGTCGTACGACTTCTTCAGCTTCCGCAGCTTCTTGGGTGCGTCCGCGAACTCCTCCGCGAACACATCCGCCGTCCTGCCCGCCCAGGAGAGGATCTCGTCCTCCTTGGCGATGCCCTTCAGGTCGCGCAGGGCATCGGCGACATCATCGGCGAAGTCGTGCAGGGTACCCGCGAGTTTGCGGATTCGCTGCGGGTCGCCCGGGGTCGGGTCGCCGTCCAGGTCGAGTATGTGCCAGTCCGTCGCCCTGTTCGACACGTGTTTCCCCCGTAACAGCTGCAACCTCTGCTTGACAGCGCGTGTCGAAGTTATCGCACATCACGAGGCCGGCGTGAGAAGGAGTCGGAGGAGAGCAACTGGAGAGGAACTCATCCTGGACGACTCCGACCTGCTCGACCCAGCAGAGCGACCATCCCCCGGGCACCGTGCGGCGAGCTCGTCAGCCTTACCCACGAGCCGTCCCGGAACGAGACCTTGAAGTCGGACTCGTCCATGCTGAACCGCTTGATCTCCGCGCCGGTGATCTCGCTTCGCGGCACCGACCACAGGATGGCCTCAGATGACGGGGCCTTCTCGCCACCACCCCAGGAAAGGTGCCGGCTGCCCCGCGCCGTGTCCTCGTACGACCAGATGCGCACCAGCCCGTCCGGCTCCGCCACTTCGATCTCGGTCATCGTGCGCCAGGACCGCCGGGAGGGGTCGAGCTGCCACGGCAGCGTACGGGCCGTCTCGCCTTCGCCCGCCCACATGACGGGGAAGTCGTCGACCTCGTTCGCACGATCCTCCAGCTTCCCCCGCTTCTCAGGCGAGACGGGGCTGCCGAGGGCGTCGGCGAGGATGTAGAGGGGCAGCAGCAGGAGGCGGGTGACGACGGTCAGCGTGTAACGGCCGAGCCTGCCGAGGAACCCTCGGACTTTGAAGGGCGGTCGGGCCGGCCAGCCGGGCAGGTCCCGCTCGATGTCGTTGCGTTCGAGGTCGCGGAAGGAGCGCCGCTTCTCCACGGAGGCGGCGGTGCCGCTCGCGAACTCGACCCGGTGACGCCGGGGTTCCTCGATCATGCCCTTCCTTCGCCGTCACGCGCCGCTGAGTTCGCTCAGCGGTTGATCGACTGGATCTCCTGGACGTTCATGTCCTGGGTGGTCTCGAAGGTGCCGTCGGGCAGGTCGCCGCGTGTGCCGTCGGAGCCTTCCCAGGTGATCTTCCAGGTGACGCCGGCCGAGAGCTGGTACGGGGTGCCGTCGGTGGCGCGGAGGTAGCGGATGCCGCACGGCGGGGCCTTGTCGGCGGCGCCCTTGGTGTAGGGGGTGCCGATGGAGCCGTCGTCGTTGATCGCGCAGTCGCCGGAGGCGGGGAAGACCTCGGCGTCCTCGGTGCCCGGGTCGAGGTGGAGGGCGACCGGCTTGGCGGTGGTCTCCGCCCACAGGCCCGTGTTCGGCAGTGCGGCGCGGACCGTGACGTCCTTGAAGGTGCCCTTGTCGAGCCAGACCCAGGTGGGCAGGTTGACCGTCGACTTGGCCTCCGGTTTCAGCTCGACCTCGGTCTCCGGGACCTTGACCTTGTTGTAGGCGTACTCGGCGAGGGTCTTCGGGGTGGGCGCGTTCGGATCGTCCGGGACCTCTCCGGCGTCGACCCAGAACATGATGCGGCCGCAGTCCCACGACTCCGAGGCGTCGGGGTCAGGGGCGACGCCGCGCCAGAAGTAGCCGTCCTTGCCGAGGTTGTAGTCCTTGTAGCCCTCGGCGGAGCTGTTCGTCGCGGCCTTCAGATCGAAGTTGTCGGCCGGTTTGCCGTCCCGGTAGTGGTCGGTCCACAGGCCTTTGCCGAACCACGACTCGTGGATTCCGACATCGCCGCCGCCGTCCGAGTCCACGAACTTCTTCAACTGCGCCGGGCTGAAGGCCGGCTCGTACCAGCAGGCCGGCGGCTTCCAGTTGGGATCTACCGTGCCGAGGTTGCCTTCCTTGCCGCCGCCGTCTCCACCACTCGGGTACGTGACTTGGATGTTGGAGACCGAGGCAGACAGACCTCCCTTGCCGTCGCTTCCGCCTTGCGGAGGCGGTGCCGCTTCGCCGCCGACCGGTTTGTCGGCGTGAGCCGTACCGGCGGTCCACAGGACGCAACCAGCCGCCAGCCCCACGACCAGCTTCGTCCGCCGGGACGCGGTCACCCACGGCATTCCGCTGCCTTCCCCTCGACGGTGACGCGCTGGGCTCGCCACACCGGGTTGTCCTTCACAGACGTCATGAGGAGGGTGAACTTCTGGTAGCTGGCCAGGCTTTCCTTCGTGCGGTGGACCTTCTCGCTCTTGACTTCCTTGCCGAAGACCTTGGACTGGTCCTCACAGAAGGTGACGCTGACGGTCTTGACCTTCTCGGACTCGTCGCCAGGGTTGATTGCGGCGTCGTAGTACCGGTCCCTGCCCGTCAGCGTCCAGCCGCCGTCCACGTACTCCTTGATCTGCGAGTGGGCGTACTGGGCCGCCTGGCCTGACGAATAGAACTGGAAGGCGGGATCGTTCGGGTCCTGTTTCGTGATGCCGTGGTTCAGCGCGCGGATGTAATTCGTGGCGTCCTCAAGGGCTGCCGCGCTGTTCTGGTCCGATGGCTTCTCGAAGTCGAAGACCAGATCCAGGTCCTTCGGAACACTCACGTCAGGCCGCTCAACATCGGTCGACGCCGGGCCGGAGGCCGAAGCGGAAGGACTGCCGGCCCCCTTGTCCGCTCCCTCGATGTCGTCCGACGCGTCGTTGCCGCCCCCGCCGCAGGCGGTGAGCAGCAGGGCCGCTGCCGCAGTGAGCGCGGCGGCTGTCGTCTTCAGAGCGCGGCGAGCCACTGGCGGATCTCCCCCGTTGTTTCGATCGTCGTTCCGCGTGTGCGGTAGAGAACGAAGCTATCAGGGGAGGGTGAAGGGGCCTTGATAAGCAGTGGTTGATTGCGTGGGGATAGTGAAAGCCCTGCGTGGCACATGCGAAGATGACGTGCCCGGTTGCCCGGTCCCGGAGTGAACTCCCGTGACGTCAGGGGCAAATCGGACTTCGGTGGGGATCCTGCGATCCGCCCTTCGACGCCCTCCGTAGGAGTCCATAAGATCTCTGTAGGCTCAGCACACCCCTCACCCACAGCTCGGCCTCACCCCACTCCACACACGACCCCAGGACACCCGCCATGCCGCGACGCCGCACCTCAAGCTCGTCAAGCTCGACGGGAAGTACGTCGGGAAGTACGGGGAACACGGCCGCCCCGCGGAACCGGACCCCGCAGCCCGTGCGGATCCGGCGGCGGTCGTTCGGGGACTTCGTCAAGGCGTTCTTGGCCTTCGTCGCCCTGGCCGTACTGCTCGTCGGCGTGCCGGGCGCGCTGGCCACGCAGATCGGGTGGCCGCTGCCGGACGGCGTGCCGAGTCTCGACTGGCTCCAGCAAGAGATCACCGTTCACACCTTCCTGAACATCCTCACCGTCATCGTGTGGCTGGCGTGGGCGCAGTTCACGGCGTGCGTGCTCGTGGAGATGAAGGCCGCGCTGTCGGGTGTCGGCGTGCCGGGGCGGGTGCCCGGCGCCGGGCCGAGCCAGTTGCTCGCGCGGCAGCTCGTCGCCGCGCTGCTCCTCGTCGGCGCCACCGCCGCCAGCTTCACGCCCGGGCTGTCGCAGCTCGGGAACAGCTACGACGCCAACCAGAAGCCGACCGTCGCGGCCGCCCAGGCCACCCCGGGCCTCTTCGCCCAGCAGCAGGAGCAGGCCTCCGGCGCCGCGGCCGCGCTCGCCGAACAGGCCTCGCACGCCGCCGCCCACGCCGACGCCGGCGGCAGCACCGCCCAGCAGGGCGACACGAAGTTCTACCGGATCCAGCCGCCCGAGGGGCGTCACCACGACTCCCTGTGGGAGATAGCCCAACGGCACCTCGGTGACGGGCGTCGTTACAAGGAGATCTTCGAGCTCAACAAGGACCGCGTGCAGCCGGACGGGTCCAAGCTCTCCGAGGCCAGTCTCATCCGGCCCGGCTGGATCATGGAGATGCCGGGCGACGCCCGCGGCGGCGACCTCGTCGAGCTGCCCGACGAGGCGCCCAACGTGTCGCCCGACGTACAGCAGCAGATCAGCGACTACGCCCGGACCGGCGACCACGCGCAGGGCGCAGGCGCCCAGGGAGGCAGCGGCCACGCCCGAGGCGGCGGCGCCACCCAGGTGTCCGTCCCCGAACAGCAGCGGCCCGCCCACGACACCGGGCACCAGCAGGTCACCGCAGTCGGCGCCGAGTCCGACAGCTCCTTCGGGCTGCCCGAAGCCCTCCTCGCCGCGCCCCTCCTCGCCGCCGGCCTCCTCGGCGCCCTGGGACGGCGGCGCCGGCAGGCGCTGTGGCAGTCGGCGTTCGGGTCCGTCGGCGGGCGGCGCGGCATGGAGCCGCCCACGCCGACCGGTGACGCGCAGGACGTCCAGGACGCGCTGCTCGTCGGCGCCGACCCCGAGGGCGTACGGCTGCTCGACCGGAGCCTGCGCGGGCTCGCGGCCGCCCTCGCCGAGGAGTCGCGCGCGCTGCCGGTCGTGTACGCGGCCTGGCTCAGCAACGGCGACCTGCACCTCCAGCTCGCCCAGCCCGCCGGGAAGCCCCCGGCCCCCTGGCAGCAGGGTCAGGACCAGACCTTCTGGATGCTCTCCCGCACCGACGCCGAGCGCTACGAGGACGTGGACACGGCCGCGCCCTACCCCGGCCTGGTCAGCCTCGGCACGATGGACGACTCGCGGCTGCTGCTCAACCTGGAGGCCGTGCCCGGCATCGTCTCGCTGAGCGGCCGGGAGGCCGACCGGGCCGCCGTGTTCGCCTCCGTCGCAGCCGAGTTGGCGACCAACGGCTGGTCCGACCGCATGACCATCACGCTCGTCGGCTTCGGCGAGGACCTCACCCCGCTCGCCCCGAACCGCATCCGGCACCTGGAGGACGTCGAGGCGCTCGTCGAGACCATGGAGGCCGAGACGCGGCAGCGGCGGGGGGCGCTCGGTGCCGCCGGGCACGACTCCGTCCTCACGGGCCGCACCGGGCCCGCGCAGCACACCCGTTGGGCTCCGCACCTGGTCCTGCTGGCCGCGCAGCCGTCCGCGGAGGACGCCGTCAAGCTCGCCGAACTCGCCGCCGACGCCGGCCGCCTGGGCATCGGCTACCTCGTCGGCACCGAGACCGGCGATCTGCCGGGCGCCGCCTGGGAGATGGAGATCACCGGCCAGGGCAAGCTGCTCGCGCCGCTCCTCGGGCTCGAACTCGACGCGCAGCTGCTGCCGGCCGCCCAGCAGCGGGCCGTGGTCGAGCTGTTCGTCGAGGCCGACCCCGAGCGCGAGAGCGACGGTCCCGCGACCGCTCCGCCCTTCCTCGTCGACATCAGCGAGCAGGGGCGTCCGGCCGTGTACGCCCGGCTGGTCGGGCCGTACGAGATCATCGGCCTGGACGACCCGGACGGGGAGCGCAGCGCGCTGCTGCACGAGGCCCTCGCCCTGCTGCTCCTGCACCGCGAGGGCGTGCACCCGCGCGTGCTGTCCTCCGCGCTGTGGCCGCGCGGCGTCACCGACGACGTGCGCGGCGCGCTGCTCGACCGGCTGCACGACTGGCTCGGCACCGACCCCGACGGCACCCCGCGCCTGGCCACCGACGGCTCCGGCCGGCTCACGCTCGCCAAGACGGTCGTCTCCGACCTGGACGTACTGCGGTCCCTGTACCACGAGGCCACGCAGGGCCGGGGCGTCGGCAGCCGGGCCGTGCGCGGGCGACTGCTCACCGACGCGCTGGTGCTGGTGCGCGGGCCGCTGCTCGCCGACCGGCCCGAGGGGCGTTACCAGTGGCTCTCCCACGAGATCGTCGACGCCCAACTGCCGCTCCTCGTCGCGGACACGGGGCTCGCGCTGTGCGCGTTCCACATGGAGAAGGACCGTGCGGAGAAGGCCATCGAGGCGCTCGACGCGGCCCTGCGCACCGCCCCGGCCGACGAGCGGCTGTGGCACGAGCTGCTGCGCGCCACCCACGCCACCGGCGACACGGACCGGCTGACCGCCCTCGCCACCGACCTCATCGGCCGCAGCGGCGCCCGGGGGCTGCCGCCGCGCACCGAGGCACTGCTCGACGAGCTGCTGCCGACGTGGCGTGACGCGATCGCCGCGGTGGGATGAGCACCGGGCTGCTCGTCCTCGCCGCCGCGCTGTGGGGTGCGGCGGCGGGAGCACTGCTGCCGCGGGCGGCCTACCGGTTCTCGGTGCCCTCGGGGGAGGCCTGGCGGGGGGAGTGCCCGGGCGGGCACGCCCTCGGGGGCTGGCTGGGGCGCGCTGCGTGCCGTGAGTGTGCGGAGTCCGGGTACGGACCGCGTACGACGCCGCTCGCTATCGCCACCGCCCTGGTCTGCGCCGTCCTCGCCGCCGCGACCGGCACCCGTCCCGAGCTCGGGGTCTGGCTGCTGCTCGCCCCGGCCGGCGTCCTGCTCACGGTCGTCGACTTCCGCGTACGGCGCCTGCCCGACCCGCTCACGCTGCCCTTCGCCGCGGCCGCCCTGGTCCTGCTGGGCCTCACCGCCCTCGTCCCCGAACACGCGGGCCAGTGGACCACCGCCCTGCTCGGTTCCCTCGCCCTGGGCGGCGGCTATTTCGTCCTGTTCCTCATCAACCCCGCGGGCATGGGGTTCGGCGACGTCAAGCTCGCCCTCGGCGCGGGCGCCGCCCTCGGCTGGTACGGCTGGCCGACGGTCATGCTCGGCACCTTCGCCGGTTTCCTCCTGGGCGCGCTGTACGGCGCGGCCCTCGTCATCACCCGCCGGGCCGACCGCAAGACCGCCATCCCGTTCGGCCCGTTCCTGATCACGGGGGCGTTGCTCGGGCTCCTGGTGGGCGCGTACACGGCCTGACACGAGGCCACGGGACGCGGGGACTCCTGTGATCCGCGCAACCGCCACTGCCATGATGCTGATCATGACAAATCCATCCCGGCACCCCACCGGCCCGACCCCATATCCCGCCGCCCTGACGCCGTACCCCACCGCCCCTCCGCCGTACCCCACCGCCCCTCCGCCCGACCCCACCGGTCAGCCCTACCACCGCCAGGACCGCACCACGGGGCGGCACCGCTGGTGGCGGGCGTGGGTCGGCACCCTGTTACTGACCCTCGCCTACTTCGTGTCGGTCCTCGTGCTGTTCGGCGTCAGCTACGGCCTCGGCACCGCGCTCGGCGCCCCGGAACTCCCCGACGGCGGTGCCGACCTGGGGCCGCTCGGGAACACGGCGATGGACCTCGTGTCCATCGCGATAGCCCTGCCCCTGGTGCTGCTGGCCACGCTGTGGCCGGCGAGACGGCCCGTCGGCACCGTCACGTCGGTCACCGGGAGACTGCGGATCGGCTGGCTCGGGTGGTGTCTGCTGGCCGGACTGCCGCCCATCCTCCTGCTCACGGCCGTCTCCTTCTTCCTGCCGGGCGGCTCGGACGAGTCCGCCGCCTGGGTGGGCCGGCGTTCCTTCCTCGTGGCCCTGGCCGTGCTGGTCCTCCTCGTCCCGCTCCAGGCCGCGGCCGAGGAGTACGTCTTCCGCGGCTGGCTGCTCCAGGCGGTCGGGGCGTTCGTGCGCTCCCCGTGGCTCGCCGTGATCCCGCAGGCCGTACTGTTCGCCGCGGCCCACGGCTGGGGCACCCGGTGGGGCTTCCTCGGGCTGCTGGTGAACGGTCTGGTGATGGGTCTGCTCACGATTCGCACCGGCGGGCTCGAAGCGGCCATCGTCCTGCACGTCCTGAACAACCTGCTGGCCTTCGGTGTCTCCGCCGCGATCGTCGGCGGGCTGTCGACGGACGAGACCGCGGCCGACGCGCCCTGGTCGTCGGCCCTCGCCGCCATCGTCACCGACCTGCTCTACGCCGCGATCGTGCTGTGGTTCGCCCGGCGCCACAAGCCGCAGCGCCTCTCGGCCCCGAGCACCCCGCCCGCCCCCTGCGCCCATCCCGCCCGCACGGCCTGACGTCCGGCCCGGTGAACCGCTGGCGTACGCTGGGCTGGTCCGTCCACAACCCTTACGAAAGGGACGCCCGGTGACCGAGAAGGCCGACCTTCAGCCCATCCTCGACCGTGCAGCCGCCGGTGGGCGGATCACCCCGGACGAGGCGCTCGTGCTGTACCGGGACGCCCCGCTGCACGCGCTGGGCGCCGCCGCAGACGCCGTACGCCGCCGCCGGTACGCCGGGACCGAGCACATCGCGACGTACATCATCGAGCGCAACATCAACTACACGAACGTGTGCGTCACGGCGTGCAAGTTCTGCGCGTTCTACGCCCCGCCGAAGGCCAAGGACAAGGGCTGGACGCGCGACCTGGACGACATCCTGCGCCGGTGCGCGGAGACCGTCGAGCTGGGCGGCACGCAGATCATGTTCCAGGGCGGGCACCACCCGGACTACGGCGTCGAGTACTACGAGAAGCACTTCGCCGCGATCAAGAAGGAGTTCCCGCAGCTGGTCATCCACAGCCTGGGGGCGTCCGAGGTCGAGCACATGGCCCGGATCTCCAAGGTGAGCGTGGAGGAGGCCATCCAGCGCATTCACGCCGCCGGCCTCGACTCCTTCGCCGGTGCCGGTGCCGAGCTGCTGCCCGAGCGGCCCCGCAAGGCCATCGCCCCGTTGAAGGAGTCCGGCGAGCGCTGGCTGGAGATCATGGAGATCGCGCACAACCTGGGCGTGGAGTCCACCTCCACGATGCTCATGGGCACCGGCGAGACCAACGCCGAGCGCATCGAGCACCTGCGGATGATCCGGGACGTCCAGGACCGCACGGGCGGCTTCCGCGCCTTCATCCCGTACACCTACCAGCCCGAGAACAACCACCTGAAGGGCCGTACGCAGGCGACGCTCTTCGAGTACCTGCGCATGATCGCCATCGCGCGGCTGTTCATGGACAACATCGCCCACATCCAGGGCTCCTGGCTGACCACGGGCAAGGAGGTCGGCCAGCTCTCCCTGCACTACGGCGCCGACGACCTCGGCTCGATCATGCTGGAGGAGAACGTGGTGTCGTCGGCCGGTGCCAAGCACCGCTCCAACCGGATGGAGATCATCGATCTGATCCGGAAGGCGGGCCGGGTGCCCGCCCAGCGCGCCACCACCTACGAGCACCTCGTCGTCCACGACGACCCGGCGAACGACCCGGTCGACGACCGCGTCGTCTCGCACATCTCCTCGACGGCCATCGCGGGCGGCACGGCTCACCCCGAGCTGAAGCTGCTCGCGTCCAACTGACCCCACCGTGCTGACGATCCACGCCGCCCCGCTGGTCCTCCCGGCGGGCGCGGCACCCGGCATGGACGCACCCGTCGCGGACGGTGCCGTCATGGTCGACGGCGACCGGGTCATCGCCGTGGGGCCCTACGACGAGGTCGCCGAAGACGCGCCCGGCGCGCGGGTGCGGCGCTGGCCCGGTGTCCTCACCCCGGGTCTGCGCCAGTGGCACCCGCTGTGGCTGCTGCGCCACTGCTACCACCCCGACCCCCGCGAAGCCGACGAGCTGGGCGAACAGCCCCTGTGGGGCGAGCGGCTGACCGCCCTGGGCGACCTCACCGAGACCCGCTGGTCGGGCAGTGTGCGGCGCGGAGTGCAGCGGATGCTGCGCAACGGCACGACCGCGGTCGCCTCGCCCGGCGCCCGCTTCCGCGACCCGCTCGTGGCCACGGCCGTCGCCCGCTCCGGGCTGACCGTCGTGGGGACCACGGGGGCTCCCGGCACGCTGCCGGGCGAGCGGCCCGACCTCGACCCGTTCGCGGGAGGGTACGACCTCCCCGGCACGGTCCACGGCCCGCTGACCGTCGGCGGCAGGGCCGACCTGGCCGTGTTCGACGTGCCCGACGAGGCGGCCCTGCGCGAGCGCGGCGCGGCGACCTGTGTGGCGACCGTGCTGGCCGGCCGGCTGGTGTACCGGGCCCGCTGACCCCGGGCGCTCGGATCAGCGCGAACCCCTGTCCGTCATCCCCGGGTCAGCCCGCGAAGACCTTCCCGAACGCTCCCGCCCCCTGCCTCACCCCGCTGCAATCCGTCGGCGCCCCGGCCGACTTCGAGCCGTCCGCGCACTGCCGGTCCCGGGCCGCCGACCACATCGACACCCAGGCGATGCCCTTCTCCTCGGCGAACGCCCGGACCTCGGCGGCGTCCGCGAGCGTGAACGTCTCGTTCGCGACGTCGTTGACGCCGATCATCGAGGTGAGCGCCATGCCCTGCCAGGCGGCCGGGTCCGAGGTCCCGAAGACCTTCTTCAGCTGGGCGTGCGCGGCGTTGGCGGCCGTGCGGGCGTAGTTGCCCATGTCACCGTCGTACGACGAGCCGTAGTTCATCGTCATGAGGTTGACCGTGGAGACCTGTACGCCCTTGTCGTTGGCCGAGGCGAGGAGTGCCAGGCCGTCCTCGTCGAGGCCCGAGGGCATCACCGGCAGGGTGAACGAGACGTCCAGGCCGGCCCGTTCCTCCTGCAACCGCGCGATCGCCTCCGAACGCAGCGCGACGGAGGCGGAGTCGGACAGCTCGTCGCCCTCGATGTCGAAGTCGGCCACGGCCGTGCCGGCCGCGTCGAGGGCCTTGCCGTACGCCGTCGCCAGAGCCGCGGCGCTGTCGCAGGTCACCGCGAGCTCCTTGCCGGAGGCGCCGCCGAAGGAGACCCGGACCCGGGCGCCGTCCGCCTTGAGCCCGGCGATGCGGGAGGCGACCTTCGCGTCGCCGATGGCGTGCGTGCCGTTCCAGCGCGGGGTGCAGTCGTCGCCGTCGGCTATGACGAACGCCAGGTTGTACGTCGTGGGGGAGCCGGCGGTGTCGGTGCCGGCGGCCTCGGTGGCACTGAGGTACGGGGCGTACGAGGTGCCGGCCGCGGCCGGCACCGTGGCGGACGTCGGGGCCTTCGTGGCCGGAGGGGCCGCGTCGCCCTGCCCGGAGCAGGCGGCGGTGGCGAGGGCGAACAGGCAGCCCAGCCCGGCCACCGCCGGTTTCCGGTGACTCCTCATGACGTGCGCTCCCGTTCTCGTGCGATCTGGGGGACGGACAGGAAGTACGTCTCCCGGCAGCGAACGTCTCACGGAGGCGGCGGCACGCGGGCGGCCGCGGCTCCTGCCCGAAGGGGGTGCTGCAAGAATGGGCCCGTGACCCGCGCATCCCTGGACAAGCAGCCGCACGAAGTCGCCTCGATGTTCGACGACGTGGCGGAACGGTACGACCTGACCAACGACGTGCTGTCCCTCGGCCAGGACCGGCGGTGGCGCAAGGAGGTCGCCAAGGCGGTCGACGCGCGCCCCGCGCAGAAGGTCCTCGACCTCGCGGCGGGCACCGGCACCTCCTCGCTGCCCTTCGCGCAGACCGGTGCCTACGTCGTCCCGTGCGACTTCTCCCAGGGCATGCTCCGGGTGGGCAAGCAGCGCCGGCCCTGGCTGCCGTACACCGCAGGCGACGCGACGCGGCTCCCGTTCCGGGACGACACCTTCGACGCCGTCACCATCTCCTTCGGGCTGCGCAACGTGCAGGACACGGACGCCGCCCTGCGCGAGATGCTCCGGGTGACCCGGCCGGGCGGGCGGATCGTGATCTGCGAGTTCTCACACCCGACGTGGACGCCGTTCCGCACGGTCTACACCGAGTACCTGATGCGCGCCCTGCCGCCGGTCGCCCGGGCCGTGTCCTCCAGCCCCGACGCCTACGTCTACCTCGCCGAGTCCATCCGCGCCTGGCCCGACCAGCCCGCGCTGGCCGAGCGGCTGGGCAAGGCCGGCTGGTCGCGGGTGGCCTGGCGCAACCTGAGCGGCGGGATCGTCGCCCTGCACCGGGGTTTCAAGGCCGAGTGAGGCCGGGGTCCGCCGGTCCTAGGGCGAGCTGAGGACCATGTAGGGGTCGCCCGGCTCGTCGAGCTCGCGCTGGAGACCGCCCCGGGGCGGCTGTGGGATCCGCGGTTCGTGCACGCCCCCGCCGCCCTCACCGGGGCCGAAGTCGAACCACACGTAGACCATCGAGTCCCGCGGCACCTCGGCCCCGGGCTGCGGGTACTGGCGTACGACGTAGTCGACGACGGCGAGAGCGAACTCGGGCCGGTCCGGTGCGGTGAGGAGGAGGCCCTGCGCCCGGGCCGTCTCCCGTGCGTCCACGGCCATCAGACCGACCAGACGCGGTACGCGCACTTCGGGTGTCTTGCGGGATATGTGCACAGATGTCACCCCCAGCGGTACAGGAAGGGTAACTCCCGCCCCGTACCGACCGGAAGCGACTGATGTCTTTCTGTGACAGTCGACTACGCTGCGTCAGTGCCTCGGAGGTCGAGCCGGTAGCAGTGCCCCGCCCGCTGCGAAGCCGGAGTCGTGAATGTCTCGGCGAGGCGCATCCCGAGGCGCCGGGTCACCGCGATGGACCGGCTGTTGCGGGCGTCGACCATCGCGACGACGCCCGGCACGCCGGCCGCCCGCATCCGCTCCAGCGTCTGCCGCGCGGCCGCGGTGACGTAGCCCCGGCCCCAGTGCTCCCGGCCCAGCCGCCAGCCGATCTCGATCTCCCCGGCCGGACCCCAGGAACGCTCCCACGGCTGGGCGCCGGTGAACCCGATGACCTGTCCCGAACCGTCCAGCACGGTCCACAGGCAGAAGCCCAGTTCGGCGTTGTGCCGGCGCTGGCGGGCGGTGAGCTCCTCGTAGACCGAGAGCTCCGCGGCCCTGCCGCCCTGGAACTCCATGACGTCCGGGTCGTCGAAGATCCGGTGCCAGACGATCGCGTCCTCGTGGGTGGGGACGCGCAGCCGCACAGCGGGGAGAACTCGATTCACGAAGGCAGCCCTTCAGCCGGGTGATGAATGCTGCTGCATAGACTGCCCATGTCCAGTGCCGGTCGGCACGCAAGATTGACGAACTTGGGGAGATCCCGCCGTGACCGTCGTGACCGAGCCCCTCTCCGAGAACACCGCCGATGTGATCGTCGTGGGCGCGGGGCCGGCCGGCTCCACCACCGCCTACCACCTCGCCAAGGCCGGACTCGACGTCCTCCTGCTGGAGAAGACCGAGTTCCCCCGCGAGAAGGTCTGCGGCGACGGCCTCACCCCCCGTGCCGTCAAGCAGCTCGTGGCGATGGGCATCGACATCTCGGAGGAGTCGGGCTGGCTCCGCAACAAGGGCCTGCGCATCATCGGCGGCGGCGTGCGGCTCCAGCTCGACTGGCCGGATCTCGCCTCCTTCCCCGACTACGGCCTCGTCCGCAAGCGCGACGACTTCGACGAGCAGCTCGCCCGGAATGCCCAGAAAGCCGGTGCCCGGCTCTTCGAGCGCTGCAACGTGGGCGCGCCGATCCTGGACGAGCGCACGGGCCGCATCACCGGGGTGCACGCCAAGCTCGGTGAGGAGAAGCGCGAGGTCACCTTCCGTGCGCCGCTCGTCGTGGCCGCCGACGGCAACTCCACGCGGCTGTCCCTGGCGATGGGCCTGCACCGCCGCGAGGACCGCCCGATGGGCGTGGCGGTGCGCACGTACTTCACCAGCCCGCGCCACGAGGACGACTACCTGGAGTCCTGGCTGGAGCTGTGGGACCGCCGCGGCGCCGAGGACCGCCTGCTGCCCGGCTACGGCTGGATCTTCGGCATGGGCGACGGCACGTCGAACGTCGGCCTGGGTGTGCTCAACACCTCCGACTCCTTCAAGGAGCTGGACTGGCGCGAGGTGCTGAAGGCCTGGTGTGCGTCCATGCCTCAGGACTGGGGCTACACCCCGGACAACATGACCGGCCCGATCCGCGGCGCCGCCCTGCCGATGGCGTTCAACCGCCAGCCGCACTACACCAAGGGCCTGCTGCTCGTCGGTGACGCCGGCGGCCTGGTGAACCCCTTCAACGGCGAGGGCATCGCCTACGCCATGGAGTCCGGCCAGATCGCCGCCGACGTCATCGTCCAGGCCCACGCCCGGCCGACCCCCGCGAGCCGCGAACTGGCCCTCCAGCGCTACCCGCGCGTCCTGAAGGACACCTACGGCGGCTACTACACGCTCGGTCGTGCTTTCGTGAAGCTCATCGGCAACCCGAAGGTCATGCAGATCGCCGCCCAGCGCGGTCTCACGCACCCGATGCTGATGAAGTTCACTCTGAAGCTCCTCGCGAACCTCACCGACCCGACGGGCGGCGACGCGATGGACCGCATCATCAACGGGCTGAGCAGGGTGGCGCCCAAGGCCTGAGCCGCCCTTGCGGTGCCGGCGGCCCGAGCGGGCAGAGACGGTGACGGGCCCCTCGCGGGAGCGGGGGGCCTTCCGCATGCCTCCGGGCCGTCGTGAACGAACACTCGCTGGATCGCCCCGGCCTGGTTCGCCTCGCCGTCAACGCCGCACCATTCCGGGAGAATTCGGGCGCAAGGTGGGGAAGTGGCGGACGTGCAGGGGCAGGCCACAGTGCCGGGTGGGCCGGGGAAGGGCTCTGAAGGCCCTTGGAGCGCCTCGCGGAGGGGGCGAGGGGATTCGGGGCCTGAACGGCCCCGGACAGGCCGGGAGGGCCGTTGCCTCGTGATGGCAGCGGCCCTCGCGCCCGTGTGAGCGGATGAGTCGGACGACGCGTGACGTCAGAGGACGCGGACCGCGCCCGACGCCGGGTAGCCCGACAGGTCCTGGATGACGACGCCCTTGGACGGGTTGGCCGCGTCGAGGTACTGGCCGTTCCCGATGTAGACACCCACGTGGTACGCGGAGCCCTTGCCGCCCCAGTACAGGATGTCGCCGACCTGGAGGTTGGAGAGCGAGACGTCCGTGCCGGCCATTGACTGGTCCTGCGAGACACGCGGCAGGTCCACACCAACCTGCTTGTACGCGGCCTGCACGAGGGAGGAGCAGTCCCAGGCGTTGGGACCGGTGGCGCCCATGACGTAGGCGTCGCCCACCTGGGCCTTGAGGAACGCGATGACCGTCGCGACGCTGCCGCTGGCGGGCGCCGACACCGACGTGGAGGCGGACGCGGAGGCGGAGGCGGACAGGGTGGCGCGCTCGGTGCTGCGGTTGGCGCGCTCGGCGGCGGCCTTGCGGGCGGCCTCGGCGGCCTTCTTCTTGGCCTCCGCCTTCTTCTTCGCCTCGGCGAGGTCCTTCTTGGCCTCCGTCGCGGCCTTGGCGGCGGCGGCGTCACGCTCGGCGCGCAGTTCGTAGTTCGCGGCGGCCTGCTGGGTGGCGGCCGCGGACTGGGCGACCTGAGCGGACAGGTCGGCCGTCAGGGTGGGCAGTTCGATGGTCTGCGTCACCGGCTCGGCGGCGCTCGCCGAGGCCGACGCACCAGCCGCTGCCATGCTGAGAACGCCACCGGCCACGCCGGCGCGCAGGGCGATCGAAGAGGTCGCGCTGCGGCGGGGTTTCCGGTGGCTGCGTATGTGAGCGGTGTGGGACATGGGAACAACCGGTACCAGGGGCTCCTTCATATCTTCAAGAAACGTGTGCTGCGCCACAGTTGTTCAATCGGGCCCCCAAAACCCCCGAACCCGGCCCCTTATTGACGCCGTAACGGACATTGCGGGCGCACTGTGACCGGCCTGTGATCACGGTGTTTGATCAATACGCCCGAATTGCCCCGCGCCTACCATCGGTTGGGTTGATTGGCCAAGCCCCGTTCTCATGGATCTCTCACTCATGTGACGGGGATCACGGAACGGTTGGCCCGGAGGTCGCGTCCCGGCGCGTGGATCACGGCCGGGTCACGGGCTCGCGGAGATCGTGAACGCGTGCACGCGTCCACACCTCGCCCCACACACCCTCTGATGTGTGAACGGGCCTCTATCAAGAGATCAAGTCCATCGCCAATTTGCATGCAAGAGAACCCTCTTGATATGGAGACGACCCCTCCGGCCTGCGCTGACGAGCCAAAATGTCACCTCTCGTGATCACACGGACGCTTCGCGTGTGAAGATCACCGCTCATCCGACTTCATGATCGATCGTCAGGTGGTGGAGATCACAAAGCTTGTGCAATACCCCGTGTCGCAGATCACAGAGCGTCGGGCATAAGATGCACGCGGTTGGGCTTGTGACCTGCTTCACATGTTCCCGATCTTCGCCGGGGCGGGCGGGGTTCGAGGGACCGGTGGGGCGGATGTGAGCCCGATGCAATCCGCCAGCAGTCAGTGCCGACTGAGAGGAGCGAGGAGCGGTGAACGCTTATGCGCCCATCCTCGTACTGGGAGCCCTCGGGGCAGGCTTTGCGATCTTCTCCGTGGTCATGGCCACGTTGATCGGGCCCAAGCGGTACAACCGGGCCAAGCTCGAGGCCTACGAGTGCGGCATCGAGCCGACCCCCACGCCGGCCGGCGGCGGGCGCTTCCCGATCAAGTACTACCTGACGGCGATGCTCTTCATCATTTTCGATATCGAGATCGTCTTCCTCTACCCCTGGGCCGTCACCTTCGACGCCCTGGGGATCTTCGGGCTCGTGGAGATGCTGCTCTTCGTGCTCACCGTCTTCGTCGCGTACGCGTACGTATGGCGGCGCGGCGGCCTGGAATGGGACTGAGGGGCCACACGTCATGGGACTCGAAGAAAAGCTGCCGAGCGGCTTCCTGCTGACCACCGTCGAGCAGGCCGCGGGCTGGGTGCGCAAGGCGTCGGTCTTCCCCGCCACGTTCGGCCTCGCCTGTTGTGCCATCGAGATGATGACCACCGGAGCCGGCCGCTACGACCTGGCGCGCTTCGGCATGGAGGTCTTCCGCGGCTCACCGCGCCAGGCGGACCTGATGATCGTCGCCGGCCGGGTGAGCCAGAAGATGGCGCCGGTGCTCCGGCAGGTCTACGACCAGATGCCGAACCCCAAGTGGGTGATCTCCATGGGGGTCTGCGCCTCCTCGGGCGGCATGTTCAACAACTACGCCATCGTCCAGGGCGTCGACCACATCGTGCCGGTCGACATCTACCTCCCCGGCTGCCCGCCCCGGCCGGAGATGCTGATGGACGCGATCCTCAAGCTCCACCAGAAGATCCAGTCCTCCAAGCTCGGCGTGAACGCCGAGGAAGCGGCCCGCGAGGCGGAGGAAGCGGCGCTCAAGGCCCTGCCCACGATCGAGATGAAGGGGCTGCTGCGGTGAGCGACGCGAACGGCACCAACGGTACGAACGGGTCGAACGGGGTCAACCCCGAGAAGGACCTCTCCGCGGAGAACCTCCCCGGCCAGCGCGGCCAGGGCGGCGAGGAGATCCGCGTCCAGCGCGGCATGTTCGGCGCGAACAACGGCGGCGACACCTCCGGTTACG
The DNA here is from genome assembly GCF_009872555.1 of Streptomyces sp. SID5643. NCBI lineage: Bacteria > Bacillati > Actinomycetota > Actinomycetes > Kitasatosporales > Streptomycetaceae > Streptomyces > Streptomyces sp. SID5643. Next base: position 26,293 of record NZ_WWIC01000139.1, on the reverse strand, counting down.
GCGGCCTGGTCCGCTCGGTCCGGCTCCCGGGACCGGCGGCCCGCCCCTACGGCGGCTGGTTCGACGAGGTCGCCGACGAACTCGAAGGCGCACTCGAGGAGCAGGGCCTGCTCCCGGACAACGCCATCGAGAAGACGGTCGTCGACCGCGACGAGCTGACCTTCCACATCGAGCGCGAGCACCTCGTCCGCGTCGCCCGCACCCTGCGCGACGACCCGGCCCTGCGCTTCGAGCTGTGCACCGGCGTCAGCGGCGTGCACTACCCGAACGACAAGGGGCGCGAGCTGCACGCCGTCTACCACCTGCGCTCGATCACCCACAACCGGGTGATCCGCCTGGAGGTCAGCGCCCCCGACAGCGACCCGCACATCCCGTCGCTGTTCGCGGTCTATCCGACGAACGACTGGCACGAGCGTGAGACGTACGACTTCTTCGGAATCGTCTTCGACGGCCACCCCGCCCTGACGCGGATCATGATGCCGGACGACTGGCAGGGCTTCCCGCAGCGCAAGGACTACCCCCTCGGCGGCATCCCCGTCGAGTACAAGGGCGCCCAGATCCCGGCTCCGGACCAGCGGAGGTCGTACTCATGAGCACGTCGCACGCCTCTCCTCGCGAGACCACCGAAGGCACCGTCTACACCGTCACCGGCGGTGACTGGGACGAGGTCGTCGAGTCGGCGGCCCGCGCCGACGACGAGCGCATCGTCGTCAACATGGGCCCGCAGCACCCGTCCACCCACGGCGTGCTCCGCCTGATCCTGGAGATCGAGGGCGAGACCGTCACCGAAGCCCGCTGCGGAATCGGTTACCTGCACACCGGCATCGAGAAGAACCTCGAATACCGGACGTGGACGCAGGGCACCACGTTCGTGACGCGCATGGACTACCTCACGCCGTTCTTCAACGAGACGGCGTACTGCCTCGGCGTCGAGAAGCTCCTCGGCATCGAGGACCAGATCCCGGACCGCGCCTCGGTCATCCGCGTGCTCCTGATGGAGCTGAACCGGCTCTCCTCCCACCTGGTGTGCATCGCCACCGGCGGCATGGAGCTGGGCGCGACCACGATCATGATCTACGGCTTCCGTGATCGTGAACTCATTCTCGATATCTACGAGCTGATCACCGGCCTGCGGATGAACCACGCGTACATCCGCCCCGGCGGACTCGCCCAGGACCTGCCGCCCGGCGCGGTGGACCAGATCCGCGAGTTCGTGAAGAAGATGAAGAAGAACCTCCCGGAGTACGACAAGCTCGCCACCGGGAACCCCATCTTCAAGGCGCGGATGCAGGACGTCGGCTACCTCGACCTGGCCGGCTGCATGGCCCTCGGCGCGACGGGCCCGATCCTGCGCTCCACCGGCCTGCCGCACGACCTGCGCAAGGCCCAGCCGTACTGCGGTTACGAGACCTACGACTTCGAGATCCCGACCGCGGACACCTGCGACTCCTACGGCCGCTTCCTCATCCGGCTGGAGGAGATGCGCCAGTCCCTGAGGATCGTCGAGCAGTGCCTGGACCGGCTCCAGCCCGGCCCGGTCATGGTCGCCGACAAGAAGATCGCCTGGCCCGCGCAGCTCGCCCTGGGCCCCGACGGGCTCGGCAACTCCCTCGACCACATCAAGAAGATCATGGGCACCTCCATGGAGGCCCTGATCCACCACTTCAAGCTGGTCACCGAGGGCTTCCGCGTCCCGCCGGGACAGGCGTACGCGGCGGTCGAGTCGCCCAAGGGCGAACTCGGGGTGCACGTCGTCTCCGACGGTGGCACCCGCCCCTACCGGGTCCACTTCCGGGACCCGTCCTTCACCAACCTTCAGGCCATGGCGGCGATGTGCGAGGGCGGCCAGGTCGCCGACGTCATCGTCGCCGTCGCGTCCATCGACCCCGTGATGGGAGGCGTCGACCGGTGACCACATCGTCTTCCGAGCGGGGCGTCAGCCTGGGCATGCCCGAACTGCCCGCACCCGCCTACCCGGACGACGTCCGGGCCCGTCTGGAGACGGACGCGCGCGAGGTCATCGCCCGCTACCCGGACTCCCGGTCCGCCCTCCTGCCGCTGCTGCACCTCGTGCAGGCGGAGGAAGGGCATGTGACCCGCACCGGCATGCAGTTCTGCGCGGACGTGCTCGGCCTGACCACGGCCGAGGTCACCGCCGTCGCCACCTTCTACACCATGTACCGCCGCCGCCCGAGCGGTGACTACCAGGTGGGGGTGTGCACCAACACCCTGTGCGCCGTCATGGGCGGGGACGCGATCTTCGAGGAGCTCCAGGAGCACCTCGGCGTCGGCAACGGCGAGACCACCGGCGACGGCAAGGTCACCCTGGAGCACATCGAGTGCAACGCGGCCTGCGACTTCGCGCCGGTCGTGATGGTCAACTGGGAGTTCTTCGACAACCAGACCCCCGACAGCGCCAAGAGCCTCGTCGACGACCTGCGCGCGGGCCGGCCGGTGACGCCCACCCGCGGGGCTCGCATGTGCACCTTCAAGGAGACCGCCCGGGTCCTGGCCGGTTTCCCCGACGAGCGGGAGGGCGCCGTGGAGTCCGGAGGAAGCGCCGGACCCGCCTCCCTGGTCGGCCTGAAGCTCGCCAAGGGCGAGTCGGCCTCCGCGCGCGTGGTGCACCCGCGCGGTGAGGCGGCCCGCACCGGGGCGCCGCACGAGCCGTCACCCACGGAGCACCTGAGCTCGCACGACGCGCCGCAGGACACATCGGCCTCCGACCCGGCCCACCCGGCCGGGCCCACCGCCGAGGAGGGGGAGTGATGACCTTGGCACCCGAGCTGAAAGACACGAGCCCCGAGAAGCTGCTCGCACCGGTGCTGTCGGCCTTCTGGGACGAGGACAAGTCCTGGACGCTGGACGTGTACCGGCGGCACGACGGCTACGAAGGGCTGCGCAAGGCGCTCGCCATGACGCCGGACGACCTGATCGCCTACGTCAAGGACTCCGGTCTGCGCGGGCGCGGCGGCGCGGGCTTCCCCACCGGGATGAAGTGGCAGTTCATTCCCCAGGGGGACGGAAAGCCGCACTATCTTGTTGTCAACGCCGACGAGTCGGAGCCCGGGACGTGCAAGGACATCCCGCTCCTCTTCGCGAACCCGCACAGCCTCATCGAGGGCATGATCATCGCGTGTTACGCCATCAGGTCGTCGCACGCCTTCATCTACCTGCGGGGTGAAGTCGTCCCCGTACTGCGGCGGTTGCACTCCGCCGTGCGCGAGGCCTACGACGCCGGCTTCCTCGGCGAGAACATCCTGGACAGCGGACTCGACCTCGACATCACCGTGCACGCGGGCGCGGGCGCGTACATCTGCGGTGAGGAGACCGCACTGCTCGACTCGCTCGAAGGCCGCCGGGGCCAGCCGCGGCTCCGTCCCCCCTTCCCTGCCGTCGCGGGCCTCTATGCGTGCCCGACTGTGGTGAACAACGTCGAATCGATCGCGTCGGTTCCCGCGATCCTCCAGCGGGGCAAGGAATGGTTCCGGTCGATGGGGAGTGAGAAGTCGCCCGGCTTCACGCTCTACTCCCTCTCCGGCCATGTCGCCAGCCCCGGCCAGTACGAGGCGCCGCTCGGGATCACGCTCCGCCAGCTCCTCGACATGAGCGGCGGGATGCGCCCCGGGCACCGCCTCAAGTTCTGGACGCCGGGCGGCTCCTCGACCCCGATGTTCACCGACGAGCACCTCGACGTCCCTCTTGATTACGAAGGAGTGGGCGCCGCGGGTTCCATGCTCGGCACCAAAGCCCTCCAGTGCTTCGACGAGACGACCTGCGTGGTCCGTGCCGTCACGCGCTGGACGGAGTTCTACGCCCACGAGTCCTGCGGCAAGTGCACGCCCTGCCGCGAAGGGACCTACTGGCTCGTGCAGCTGCTGCGCGACATCGAGGCCGGCAAGGGACAGATGTCCGACCTCGACAAGCTGAACGACATCGCCGACAACATCAACGGCAAGTCCTTCTGCGCCCTCGGTGACGGCGCCGCCTCGCCGATCTTCTCCTCGCTGAAGTACTTCCGCGAGGAGTACGAGCAGCACATCACGGGCCGGGGCTGTCCCTTCGACCCGGCCAAGTCGACGGCCTGGGCCGACCGCACGGAGGTGAACGCATGACCGTGACCACCAGCTCTCCCTCCGGCGGGGGAGAGGCGGCGGTCCCGCCGGAGGACCTCGTGTCGCTGACGATCGACGGCGCCGAGATCAGCGTGCCCAAGGGCACCCTGGTCATCCGGGCCGCCGAACAGCTCGGCATCGAGATCCCCCGGTTCTGCGACCACCCCCTCCTGGACCCGGCCGGCGCCTGCCGCCAGTGCATCGTCGAGGTCGAGGGCCAGCGCAAGCCGATGGCGTCCTGCACCATCACCTGCACCGACGGGATGGTGGTGAAGACCCACCTCACCTCCCCGGTCGCGGAGAAGGCCCAGAAGGGTGTGATGGAGCTCCTGCTCATCAACCACCCCCTAGACTGCCCGGTCTGCGACAAGGGCGGCGAGTGCCCCCTGCAGAACCAGGCCATGTCGCACGGCGACGCCGACTCCCGCTTCGAGGGCCGCAAGCGGACCTACGAGAAGCCCGTCCCGATCTCCACGCAGGTGCTGCTGGACCGCGAGCGGTGCGTGCTGTGCGCCCGCTGCACCCGGTTCTCCAACCAGGTCGCGGGCGACCCGATGATCGAGCTGATCGAGCGGGGCGCGCTCCAGCAGGTCGGCACCGGCGAGGGCGACCCGTTCGAGTCGTACTTCTCCGGCAACACCATCCAGATCTGCCCCGTGGGAGCGCTGACCTCGGCGGCGTACCGATTCCGCTCCCGCCCCTTCGACCTGGTCTCCTCCCCGTCGGTGTGCGAGCACTGCTCGGGCGGCTGCGCCACCCGCACCGACCACCGGCGCGGCAAGGTCATGCGGCGCCTCGCGGCCGACGACCCCGAGGTCAACGAGGAGTGGATCTGCGACAAGGGGCGGTTCGGGTTCCGGTACGCCCAGCAGCGCGACCGGCTCGACACGCCGCTGGTGCGCAACGCCGAGGGAGAGCTGGAGCCGGCCTCCTGGCCGGAGGCGCTCCAGATCGCGGCCCAGGGGCTGCTGGCCTCCCGGGGCCGCACCGGCGTCCTGACCGGCGGCCGCCTCACCGTCGAGGACGCCTACGCGTACAGCAAGTTCGCGCGCGTGGCGCTCGACACCAATGACGTCGACTTCCGCGCGCGGGTGCACAGCAGCGAGGAGGCCGACTTCCTCGCCGCCCAGGTCGCCGGGCGCGGCCGGGACCTCGACGGCACCGGCGTCACGTACACCGCGCTGGAGAAGGCACCGGCCGTCCTGCTGGTCGGCTTCGAGGCGGAGGAGGAGGCGCCCGGCGTCTTCCTGCGGCTGCGCAAGGCCTGGCGTCGGCACGGGCAGAAGACCTTCTCCCTCGCCACACACGCCACCCGCGGTCTGGAGAAGGCCGGTGGCACGCTGCTGCCGGCCGCTCCCGGCACCGAGACGGAGTGGCTGGACGCGCTCGCGAGCGGCGCCGGCCTGGAGGACGACGGTGCGCTCGCCGCGGAGGCACTGCGCGCCGAGGGCGCGGTGATCGTCGTCGGCGAGCGGCTGGCCGCCGTGGCCGGCGGGCTCACCGCCGCGGCACGCACGGCCTCCGCGACCGGCGCCCGGCTGGTGTGGATCCCGCGCCGGGCCGGGGAACGCGGTGCGATCGAGGCGGGCGCGCTGCCGTCGCTGCTGCCGGGCGGGCGCCCGGCCACCGACCCGCGCGCGCGGGACGAGGTCGCCGCCGTCTGGGGCGTCGCCGGTCTCCCGCACCGCTACGGCCGTGACACCGGCCAGATCGTGGAAGCAGCCGCGACCGGCGAACTCCAGGCCCTGCTGGTGGCGGGCGTGGAGATCGCCGACCTGCCCGACCCGGCACGGGCGCGTGCCGCGCTGGACGAGGTGGGTTTCCTGGTCTCGCTGGAGCTGCGGCCGAGCGAGGTCAGCCGCAAGGCCGATGTCGTCCTGCCCGTGGCCGCGGTCGCCGAGAAGGCCGGCACCTTCCTCAACTGGGAAGGCCGCATCCGCTTCTTCGAGGCCGCGCTCAAGCCCGACCAGATGACCCGCCGCTCCGCGCCCACCGACGCGCGCGTGCTGCAGATGCTGGCCGACGCCATGGACGTCCACCTCGGGCTGCCGGACCTGCGCACCGTGCGCGGCGAGATCGACCGGCTCGGCGCCTGGGACGGCCCGCGGGCCGGTGAGCCCCTGGAGACCGCGGCCGCGCTGCCGAGGCCCGCCGCCGGAGAAGCGGTCCTCGCGGGGCACCGGCTGCTGCTCGACCAGGGCGTCCTCCAGCAGGGCGACGAGGCACTCGCCGGAACCCGGCACGCGGCACGCGCGCGTGTGTCGGCCCCGACGGCCGCCGAGGCGGGCGTCAAGGACGGCGACCTGCTCGCGGTGAGCGGCCCCCGGGGGATCGTGGAACTCCCGCTCCAGATCAGTGAGATGCCCGACCGGGTGGTGTGGCTGCCGCTCAACTCCACCGGCGGCGGCGTCGCCTCCGACACCGGGGCGCGGCCCGGCTCCCTCGTCCGCATCGGCCCGGCGACGCTCGCCGGCGAGGCCCCCAAGGAGGTGGAGGCATGAGCCCCCAAGGAGGCGGCGGCATGAGCCCTTACCTCGCCGCTGAAGACCTCTCGATGTTCGGCACCGACCCCTGGTGGCTGGTCGTCATCAAGGCGGTGTTCTGCTTCGCCTTCCTGATGGTGACCGTGCTGGTCTCCATCGTCATGGAGCGCAAGGTCGTGGCCTGGATGCAGCTGCGCATCGGCCCCAACCGGCACGGCCCGTGGGGCATGCTCCAGTCGCTCGCCGACGGCATCAAGCTGATGCTGAAGGAAGACGTCATCGTCAAGCGCGCGGACAAGGTGGTGTACGTCCTCGCACCGGTCATCGCGGCGATCCCGGCCTTCATGGCGATCGCGGTGATCCCCTTCGGCCCGGCCGGCAACGAGATCTCGATCTTCGGCCAGCGCACCACGATGCAGCTCACCGACCTGCCGATCGCGATGCTCTACATCCTCGCGGTCGCCTCGGTCGGCATCTACGGCATCGTCCTGGCGGGCTGGAGCTCCGGCTCGACCTACCCGCTGCTGGGCGGCCTGCGTTCGTGCGCGCAGATGATCTCCTACGAGATCGCGATGGGCGCCGCCTTCGCCTCCGTCTTCCTCTACTCGGGGTCGATGTCGACGTCGACGATCGTCGAGCAGCAGGCCGACCGCTGGTACATCGTGCTGCTGCCGGTCTCCTTCATCATCTACATCGTCACGATGGTCGGCGAGACCAACCGCGCCCCCTTCGACATGCCGGAGTCCGAGGGCGACCTGGTCGGCGGCTTCAACACCGAGTACTCGTCGATCAAGTTCGCGATGTTCATGCTCGCCGAGTACGTCAACATGGTGACCGTCTCGGCCGTCGCCACCACACTGTTCCTCGGCGGCTGGCGGGCCCCCTGGCCCATCAGCACCTTCTGGGAGGGCGCCAACCACGGCTGGTGGCCGCTGCTGTGGTTCACGGTCAAGGTCCAGCTGCTGCTGTTCATGTTCATCTGGATCCGCGGCACCCTCCCGCGCGTCCGCTACGACCAGCTGATGAAGCTCGGCTGGAAGGTCCTCATCCCGGTCTCGCTGGTGTGGCTGATGCTCGTCGCGAGCGTGCGGGCCTTCCGGAACGAGGGCTACGACTTCGCCGACATCGCCCTCTACGTGGGTGGCGGCGTCCTCGCCCTGCTCCTGCTCTCCTTCGTCGCCGACCTGTTCCGCGAGAAGGCCAAGAAGGCCGAACAGCCGGCCGAGGCCCCGGCCGCCTTCGACCCCATGGCGGGCGGGTTCCCCGTGCCGCCGCTGCCCGGCCAGGAACTACCGCCGGTCCCGCGCCGCCGCTCGCGCCGTGAGCGGGAACTGATTGTCAGTGGCGGGCCCGATACTCAGAGTGACGGATCTCTGGGCGGATCTACGGATGGAAAGGAGGCGTCCGATGGCTGAGGAACTCGAGCGTTCGAAGGCTGAGGAACCCAAGGACACCAAGCCCGGTTTCCAGAACCCCGTGGCCGGCTTCGGCGTGACCTTCAAGGCCATGTTCAAGAAGCGGCTGACCGAGCAGTACCCGGAGCAGCAGAAGACCACGGCTCCGCGCTTCCACGGACGGCACCAGCTCAACCGCCATCCGGACGGCCTGGAGAAGTGCGTCGGCTGTGAACTGTGCGCCTGGGCCTGCCCCGCCGACGCGATCTACGTGGAGGGCGCGGACAACACCGACGAGGAGCGCTACTCGCCGGGCGAGCGGTACGGCCGCGTCTACCAGATCAACTACGCCCGCTGCATCCTGTGCGGCCTGTGCATCGAGGCCTGCCCCACCCGGGCGCTCACGATGACCAACGAGTTCGAGCTGGCCGACTCCAGCCGGGCCAACCTCATCTACACCAAGGAGCAGCTGCTCGCCGGTCTGGAGGAGGGGATGGTCGACTCGCCCCACGCCATCTACCCCGGCACGGACGAACAGGACTACTACCGGGGCCTGGTGACGGAGGCCGCGCCCGGCACCGAACGGCAGGTCGCCCACTCCAAGGGCGAGGTCGTCCAGGAGGCCGACTCGACCTTCGGCGGGACGGAACCGGCCTCGGGGAAGGTGGCCGGCCGATGACCACCCAGCTCGCCGCCTACTCCACCTCCACCGCAGAGGCCGTCCAGTTCTGGATCCTCGGCACCGTCGCGGTGATCGGCGCCCTGTGCACCATCCTCATGAAGCGGGCCGTGCACAGCGCGCTCTGCCTCGCCGGGACCATGATCATCCTGGCGGTGTTCTACCTCGCCAACGGCGCCTACTTCCTGGGCGTCGTCCAGATCATCGTCTACACCGGCGCGATCATGATGCTGTTCCTGTTCGTGGTGATGCTCGTCGGCGTCACCGCGGCGGACTCCCTGAAGGAGACCATCAAGGGCCAGCGCTGGCTGGCCGCCCTGTGCGGGCTCGGCTTCGGCGTCCTGCTGGTCGCCGGGATCGGCAACGCGTCCCTGACGGAGTTCAACGGCATCGGCCAGGCGAACGCCGGGGGCAACGTGGAAGGCCTCGCCGCCCTCCTCTTCACCAGGTACGTCTTCGCGTTCGAGATCACCGGCGCCCTGCTCATCACGGCCGCCGTCGGCGCCATGGTGCTCACCCACCGCGAGCGCACCGAGCGGGCCAGGACGCAGCGGGAGCTCGCCGAGGAGCGCGTGCGCGACGGCAAGCAGCTGCCGCCCCTGCCGGCACCCGGTGTCTACGCCCGGCACAACGCGGTCGACATCGCGGGCCTGCTGCCCGACGGCACCCCGTCCGACCTCACCGTCAGCAAGACCCTGCGCGATCGCGGCCAGATCCGCGACGTGTCGCGGGAGGCGCTCAACGACCTCAAGGCCCTGGAGCAGCGGTCCGAGGAGCGTCTCGAGCGCAGGGCGGTCGGGCCGGCGAAGTTCCAGCGGTCCGAGGAGGCGTCGAAGTGAACCCGGTCAACTACCTCTATCTCGCGGCCCTGTTGTTCACGATCGGTGCCACCGGTGTGCTGATCAGGCGCAACGCGATCGTCGTGTTCATGTGCATCGAGCTCATGCTCAACGCCTGCAACCTCGCGTTCGTCGCCTTCTCCCGGATGCACGGCAACCTCGACGGGCAGATCATCGCCTTCTTCACGATGGTCGTCGCCGCCGCCGAGGTCGTGGTCGGGCTCGCGATCATCGTGTCCCTGTTCCGTGCCCGCCACTCGGCCTCGGTCGACGACGCCAGCCTGATGAAGCTGTAAGGGGTCGGAAGAATCGTGGAGAACCTCATTGCGCTGCTGGTGGCGGCGCCCCTGCTCGGAGCGGCGGTCCTGCTGTGCGGCGGGCGGCGGCTGGACGCCGTCGGCCACTGGCTCGGCACCCTGCTCGCGGCCGTCTCCTTCGTGCTCGGCCTGGTGCTGTTCACCGACATGCTGGGCCGGGACGCCGAGAACCGCGTCCTGAGCCAGCACCTGTTCAGCTGGATCCCGGTCGAGGGATTCCAGGCGGACGTCGCCTTCCAGCTCGACCAGCTGTCCATGACGTTCGTGCTGCTGATCACGGGCGTCGGCTCGCTGATCCACCTGTACTCGATCGGGTACATGGAGCACGACGAGCGGCGCCGCCGCTTCTTCGGCTATCTGAACCTGTTCCTCGCGGCGATGCTGATCCTCGTCCTCGCCGACAACTACCTGCTGCTGTACGTGGGCTGGGAGGGCGTCGGTCTCGCCTCCTACCTGCTGATCGGCTTCTGGCAGCACAAGCCCAGCGCCGCCACGGCCGCGAAGAAGGCCTTCCTGGTCAACCGCGTCGGCGACATGGGCCTGTCCATCGCGATCATGCTGATGTTCCTGTGGTTCGGCACCTTCGCCTTCGGGTCGGTGCTCGGCGACCACGGTGAGGCCGGGCTCGCCGGTGCCGCCGGTGAGGACAAGCTCACCGCGATCGCGCTGATGCTGCTCCTCGCCGCCTGCGGCAAGTCCGCCCAGGTGCCGCTGCAGTCCTGGCTCGGGGACGCGATGGAGGGCCCGACCCCGGTCTCGGCCCTCATCCACGCCGCGACGATGGTGACGGCGGGCGTCTACCTGATCGTCCGCTCCGCGGCCGTCTTCAACGGCGCCCCGGACGCGCAGCTGGTCGTCACCATCGTCGGCGCGGTCACGCTGCTGTTCGGTGCGATCGTCGGTTGCGCGAAGGACGACATCAAGAAGGCCCTGGCCGGCTCGACCATGTCGCAGATCGGCTACATGATCCTCGCCGCCGGCCTCGGCCCCATCGGCTATGTCTTCGCGATCATGCACCTGGTGACGCACGGCTTCTTCAAGGCCGGTCTCTTCCTCGGCGCCGGTTCGGTCATGCACGGCATGAACGACGAGGTCGACATGCGCAGGTACGGCGGACTGCGGAAGTACATGCCGGTCACCTTCGTCACCTTCGGCCTCGGCTATCTGGCGATCATCGGCTTCCCGGGCCTGTCCGGGTTCTTCTCCAAGGACAAGATCATCGAGGCCGCGTTCGCCAAGGGCGGCACGGAGGGCTGGATCCTCGGTGCCTGCGCCCTGCTCGGCGCGGCCATCACCGCGTTCTACATGACGCGCGTGATGCTGATGACGTTCTTCGGCGAGGAGCGCTGGCGCCACGCCCCGACGCCGTCCCCGGCCGAGCCGGACGTGGAGCCCGCGGCCGAGACGCGCGGCGAGTACACCCCGCCGCATCCGCACGAGTCGCCGAAGGTCATGACGGTCCCGATGATCGTGCTGGCCGTCGGATCGGTGGCCGGTGGTGCGTTCTTCAGCATCGGCGACCGGTTCATGCACTGGCTGGAGCCGGTCACCGGGCACAGCCACGGCAACCCGCCGATCAGCGCGGGCGTGGTCACCGGCGCGACGGTCGCCTGCATGATCATCGGCGTCGCCCTCGCCTGGGCCCAGTACGGTCGCCGCCCGGTCCCGGCCGTCGCCCCGCGCGGCTCGCTGCTCACCCGGGCCGCCCGGCGCGACCTGCTCCAGGACGACTTCAACCACGTCGTCCTGGTGCGCGGCGGCGAACACCTCACGCGCTCCCTGGTCTACGTCGACCACACCCTGGTCGACGGCGTCGTCAACGGCACGGCGGCCTCGGTCGGCGGCCTCTCCGGGCGGATGCGCAAGCTGCAGAACGGCTTCGCCCGCTCCTACGCGGTCTCGATGTTCGGGGGTGCGGCGGTCATCGTCGCCGCGACCCTGCTGATGAGGGCGGTCTGATACCGATGTCCTTTCCTCTGCTGACAGTGACAGCGGCGCTCCCGGCCGTCGGGGCGATCGCCACCGCCGCGGTACCGGCCGCGAAGCGCACCGCGGCCAAGTGGCTGGCGCTGCTCTTCTCGCTCGCCACGCTCGCCCTGGCGATCGTCGTCCTGGTGCGCTTCGACCCGGGCGGCGACCGCTACCAGCTCACCGAGTCCCACGCCTGGATCGCCGACTTCGGCGTCCGCTACGAACTGGGCGTGGACGGCATCGGCGTGGCGCTCATCGCGCTCACGGCGCTGCTGATCCCCTTCATCATCCTGGCGGGCTGGCACGACGCCGACCCCCTGGAGACCGGCAGCAGCCGGTGGCGGCCGACGCAGGGCTTCTTCGCCCTGATCCTCGCCGTCGAGGCGATGGTGATCCTCTCCTTCGAGGCCACCGACGTCTTCCTCTTCTACATCTTCTTCGAAGCCATGCTGATCCCGATGTACTTCCTCATCGGCGGCTTTGGGGACCGTGCCCACGAGCACGGCGAGAAGGCGGCGGCGACCCAACGCTCGTACGCGGCCGTCAAGTTCCTCCTCTACAACCTGGTCGGCGGCCTGATCATGCTGGCCGCGGTGATCGGCCTTTACGTGGTCGCCGGGAACTTCTCGCTCCAGGAGATCGCCGAGGCCCGCGCCAACGGCACGCTCGACATGGCGACCAACACCGAACGCTGGCTGTTCCTCGGCTTCTTCTTCGCGTTCGCGGTGAAGGCGCCGCTGTGGCCGCTGCACACCTGGCTGCCCAACGCCATGCAGGAGTCCACCGCCCCGGTCGCCGTGCTCATCACGGCGGTCGTCGACAAGGTGGGCACCTTCGCGATGCTCCGCTTCTGCCTCCAGCTCTTCCCGGAGGCCAGCAAGTGGGCCACACCCGCGATCCTCGTCCTGGCCCTGATCAGCATCATCTACGGGGCGCTGCTCGCGGTGGGCCAGCGCGACATCAAGCGGCTGGTGGCGTACGCGTCGATCTCCCACTTCGGCTTCATCATCATGGGCATCTTCGCGATGACCAGCCAGGGCCAGTCCGGGGCGACGCTCTACATGATCAACCACGGCATCTCGACGGCCGCGCTGATGCTGGTGGCGGGCTTCCTGATCTCCCGGCGCGGCTCGCGGCTCATCGCCGACTACGGCGGCGTGCAGAAGGTCGCCCCGGTGCTCGCCGGCACCTTCCTGATCGGCAGCCTCGCGACCCTCTCCCTGCCGGGTCTTGCGCCGTTCGTCAGTGAGTTCCTGGTCCTGGTCGGCACGTTCACGCGCTACCCGGTGATCGGCATCATCGCCACCTTCGGCATCGTCCTCGCCGCGCTCTACACCCTCGTCCTCTACCAGCGGACGATGACGGGCCCGGTGAAGCCGGAGGTCTCCACGATGCCGGACCTCCGGGTCCGTGAGCTCGTGGTCGTCGCCCCGCTGGTCGTCCTGCTGATCTTCCTGGGCGTCTACCCGAAGCCCGTGACGGAGATCATCGACCCGGCGGTCAGACAGACCATGTCCGACGTTCAGAAAAAGGACCCCCAGCCCGAGGTGGAGGCGGCCAAGTGAGCGCAACAGCCGTCCACAGCCTGTGGACAAACGCGGCCGATCCGATCACCAAGATCGACGCACCGAAGTTCGAGTACGGCCAGCTGTCGCCGACCCTGATCGTCGTCGGCGCGGCGATCATCGGGATCCTCATCGAGGCGTTCGTCCCGCGGAAATCGCGCTACTACGCCCAGATGTTCGTGTCCGTCGTCGCCCTCGTGGCCGCCTTCGCCGCGGTCGTGGCGCTCGCGGCCGACGGGTACGGCACGACCAAGGCGCGCATCGCGGCCATGGGCGCGATCGCCGTCGACGGACCCGCCCTGTTCCTCCAGGGCACGATCCTGCTGGCGGCCCTGGTGGGCCTGTTCACCTTCGCCGAGCGGCGCCTCGACCCGGTGGTGCAGGGCAACCGCGTCGACTCCTTCGCCGCGCAGGCCGCGTCCGTTCCGGGCAGTGAGAGCGAGAAGGCCGCGGTCAAGGCCGGGTTCACCACCACCGAGGTGTTCCCGCTGCTGATGTTCGCCGTCGCCGGCATGCTGATCTTCCCGGCGGCCAACGACCTGCTGACGCTGTTCGTCGCGCTGGAGGTCCTCTCCCTGCCGCTGTACCTGCTGTGCGCGCTGGCCCGCCGCAAGCGGCTCATGTCGCAGGAGGCGGCGGTCAAGTACTTCCTGCTCGGCGCCTTCGCCTCCGCGTTCACCCTGTTCGGCATCGCCCTGCTCTACGGCTACGCGGGTTCGATGTCGTACGCGACGATCGCGCAGGTCGTCGACGGCACCGTGCAGGACGTCAACCCGGCGCTCGCCGACACCATGGGCAACGACGCGCTGCTGCTGATCGGCGCCGCCCTGCTGGTGATGGGCCTGCTGTTCAAGGTGGGCGCCGTGCCGTTCCACATGTGGACGCCGGACGTCTACCAGGGCGCTCCGACGCCGGTGACCGGGTTCATGGCGGCGGCGACGAAGGTGGCGGCGTTCGGCGCGCTGCTGCGGCTGCTCTACGTCGTGCTGCCGGGCCTGCGCTGGGACTGGCGGCCGGTCATGTGGGCCGTGGCCATCGTCACCATGCTGGGCGGGGCGATCGTCGCCATCACGCAGACCGACATCAAGAGGCTGCTGGCGTACTCGTCGATCGCGCACGCCGGGTTCATCCTCGCGGGTGTCATCGCGACCACGCCCGACGGTGTCTCGTCGGTGCTGTTCTACCTGGCGGCGTACTCGTTCGTGACGATCGGCGCCTTCGCGGTGGTGACCCTCGTCCGTGACGCGGGCGGCGAGGCGACGCACCTGTCCAAGTGGGCCGGCCTCGGGCGCAGGTCCCCGCTGGTGGCGGCGGTCTTCGCGGTCTTCCTGCTGGCCTTCGCGGGCATTCCGCTGACGTCCGGCTTCGCCGGAAAGTTCGCCGTGTTCAAGGCGGCGGCGGAGGGCGGGGCCGCCCCGCTCGTCGTCATCGGTGTGATCTCGTCGGCGATCGCGGCGTTCTTCTACATCCGCGTCATCGTGCTGATGTTCTTCAGCGAGCCGCGGCCGGAGGGCCCGACGGTGGCGGTGCCCTCGCCGCTGACGATGACGGCGATCGGGGTGGGCGTGGCGGTCACGCTGGTGCTCGGTGTGGCGCCGCAGTACTTCCTGGACCTGGCGGGGTCGGCGGGGGTGTTCGTGCGCTGACGTACGCGCAGGGCCGTATGGGGTCCGGTCTCCTTCGGGAGCCGGGCCCCACGGCGTTTCCTTGCCGGAGGCTGCACGGCCGAGCCGTATCGAAGGTACGTTCGCGTACCGCCTTCACCAGCCGGGACCTGTGGATAACTCCGGGGCTGTCGGTGCGGGCGCCTATGGTGGACGCAGTGGTCGAGGCGCGACGCACGGGGGACGCAACGATGGGCGCGACGGGCGGGACGGGTGTGATGACGGAACTGGACGCGGTGACCGGGACGGAGGCGATCGGGACCGGGGCGACGGGGACCGGGGCGGCCGGGACCGGGCCCGGGACCGGCGCGGTCGGCGGCCCCGCAGGGCCCCTCGGCGCCGACGCGAGCGAGGCGCTGGCCGCGCTGCACCGGGTCTTCGGCTACGACGCCTTCCGCGGCGAGCAGGAAGCCGTCATCGAGCATGTGGTGGCGGGCGGTGACGCCGTCGTGCTCATGCCGACCGGCGGCGGCAAGTCGCTGTGCTACCAGATCCCGTCCCTGGTCCGGCCGGGCACGGGCGTGGTGGTCTCCCCGCTGATCGCCCTGATGCAGGACCAGGTGGACGCCCTGCGGGCGCTGGGTGTGCGGGCCGGGTTCATGAACTCCACGCAGGACTTCGACGAGCGGCGGATGGTGGAGGCCGAATTCCTCGCCGGCGAGCTGGACCTGCTGTACCTGGCGCCGGAGCGGCTGCGGCTGGAGAGCACGCTCGACCTGCTCTCCCGCGGCAAGATCTCCCTGTTCGCGATCGACGAGGCGCACTGCGTCTCCCAGTGGGGCCACGACTTCCGCCCCGACTACCTGGCGCTGTCCCTCCTCGGAGAGCGCTGGCCGGACGTGCCGCGCCTCGCGCTGACGGCGACGGCCACGCACGCGACGCACCAGGAGATCACCCAGCGGCTCAACATGCCGACGGCCCGCCATTTCGTGGCGAGCTTCGACCGGCCCAACATCCAGTACCGGATCGTGCCCAAGGCCGACCCGAAGAAGCAGCTGCTGAGCTTCCTGCGCGAGGAGCACGCGGGCGACGCGGGCATCGTCTACTGCCTGTCACGCAACTCGGTGGAGAAGACCGCCGAGTTCCTCAGCCGCAACGGCATCGAGGCGGTGCCGTACCACGCGGGCCTGGACGCGGGCACGCGCGCGGCCCACCAGTCCCGCTTCCTGCGGGAGGACGGCCTGGTCGTGGTGGCGACCATCGCCTTCGGCATGGGCATCGACAAGCCGGACGTCCGTTTCGTCGCCCACCTCGACCTGCCCAAGTCGGTCGAGGGCTACTACCAGGAGACGGGCCGGGCCGGCCGTGACGGACTGCCCTCGACGGCCTGGATGGCCTACGGGCTGAACGACGTCATCCAGCAGCGCAAGCTGATCCAGTCCGGCGAGGGCGACGAGGCCTTCCGGCGCCGGGCCCAGGCCCACCTGGACTCGATGCTGGCGCTGTGCGAGACGGCCCAGTGCCGGCGGGGCCAGCTGCTCGCCTACTTCGGCCAGGAGCCGTCCGCGTCCGGCTGCGGCAACTGCGACACGTGCCTGACCCCGCCGGAGACCTGGGACGGCACGATCGCGGCTCAGAAGGCGCTGTCGACGGTCGTCCGGTTGCAGCGGGAGCGCGGACAGAAGTTCGGCGCGGTGCAGATCGTCGACATCCTGCTGGGGAAGCGCACGGGCAAGGTCATCCAGTTCGACCACGACCAGCTGTCCGTCTTCGGTATCGGCGAGGAGCTGACCGAGGCCGAATGGCGGGGCGTCATCAGGCAGTTGCTCGCCCAGGGGCTGCTCGCGGTGGAGGGCGAGTACGGCACGCTCGTGCTGACCGAGGCGAGCGGGGCGGTGCTGCGGCGGGAGCGGGACGTGCCGCTGCGCAAGGAACCGAAGAAGCCGGCGACCTCCCGGTCGGGGTCCTCGTCCTCCGGCTCCGGGCGGGGCGAGCGCAAGGGCAAGGCTGTCGCCGCCGAGCTGCCCGAGGAACTGCTGCCGGCCTTCGAGGCACTGCGCGCCTGGCGCGCCGAGCAGGCCCGTGAGCAGGGCGTCCCGGCGTATGTGATCTTCCACGACGCCACGCTGCGGGAGATCGCCACGGTGTGGCCGGCGTCGGTGCGGGAGCTCGGCGGGATCAGCGGGGTCGGTGAAAAGAAGCTGGCGACGTACGGCGAGGGTGTGCTGGAGGTGCTCGCCTCGCTGGGCGGGCCGGCAGGCTCCGCTGTCGCGGGTGACTCTCCGTCGGCCCGGACGGCGTCCGGCCAGGAGGCGGCTCACCCCGCCGGTCAGGACGCGGGCGAGCCGGACCACTGGCCGGAGATGGACGAGGAGCCGGAGCCCGACGACTGGATATAGGGAGCCGGAGCCCGACGACCGGACAGAGGGCCGGGCTCCCGGCCGGCCAGACCTGGGTCGGACCGGGCCTCCTGCCGGGCCTCCTGCCGGGTCGGACCTGGCCTCCGGCCGGGCCGGTCACAGCGCCCGTGCCGCATACGCCCTGACATCCGCGTCGGAGTCGGTCGTCGCCGTGGCGAGAGCCGCGCGGGCCTCCTCGGTGGCGCGGTGCCGGGCCAGTGCCAGGACGGCGGCCTTGCGGACGTCCGCATGGGAGTCCGCCAGAGCCTTGGCGAGGGACGGCACGGCCACGTCGGGGTCGGCGACGGACAGAGCCGTGGCGGCTCCGGCCCGGACCTGCCAGGCCGGTTCGGCCAGAGCCGCCACCGCGCGTGCGGTGAGAGGCGCCGGGCAGCCGGTGGTGCCCAGCGCTCCGTAGGCCGCTGCCCGCACCAGGGCGTCGGGGTCGTCGAGAAGGCCGGTGAGGGCCGCTTCGACGGCGTCGGCAGCGGGATCGGCGGCGGCCGGGGTGTCACGCGCCGGCCGCTCGGCACTGACCGTGGCGAGGCCCTTGGCGATCGCCACGCGGACCTCGCGGGACGGATCGCCGACCGCCGCCCGGGCCAGTTCGCCGGCGGCGTCGACGGACACCAGGGCGCGGACGGCCTCGATGCGGACGCCGAGGTCGGAGTCGGCCAGGGAGTCCGCGAACAGAGCGGCGTCGCCCAGGCGCAGGGCGCGCAGGACGTCCAGGGCCGCGGCGCGGACCACCGGGTCCGGCTCGGCCAGGGCGGCGGCGAGGCCGTCGCGCAGATCCGGCTCGGCCGGGAGCGTCTCGACGAGCTCACGCAGTGACGCGGCAGCGGCGGCACGCACCTCGGCGTGGACGTCGCGCAGGGCGGTGGCCAGGGCGGTGCCCGTTCCCGGCGGCAGCGTCTCGGTGAGCACGGCGACGGCCTCGCGGCGGACGGCGGGCACCGGGTCCGTCAGATAGGGGAGAACGGCGTCGAGTCCGGGCTCTTCCTCGGCGAGGGCCACGAGTTCGAGGAGGCGGGCGGCGGACCGCTCGCCGGACGGCGTGGTGGGCGAGGCGGGCGGGGTCGCAGCAGGCAGGGGCTCCGCCGTCCCCGCCCGGGCCGCGACCGGTGCTACATCCCGCAAGCCCGCCGTGGCCACATCCTCGGCGTGGACCTCGCCGAGAGCACGGGACGGACCGCCGACGGGATCGAAGCCGTCGACCGGAACGAGATAGGGAGCCACGGGCCGGGCCGTGAACTCCATAGCACCAGAGGGGGACTTGTGCAGATCGAGATGGTGGAACCAGGAGGCGTCGTCCCGCTGGGGGTGGTCGAGCCGGTCGTGGTAGAGGCCCCAGCGGGACTCCGTCCGGGCCAGGGAGGAGCGCGCGGCCATTTCCGCGCAGTCGCGGATGAAGGTGACCTCGGCGCAGCGCATCAGCTCATGCGCGGTGCGGGCGCCCATCCCGGCGATGTCGGTGTGCATCCGCTCGAAGGCCTCCAGGGCCAGCGACAGCCGGGCGCCGGACTTGGGCGGGGCGACGTAGTCGTTCACGAAGCGCCGCAGCTTGTACTCGACCTGGGGCTGCGGCGGGCCGTCGGGGTTGCGCAGCGGGCGGTAGATCAGCTCGTGCGCCTCACGCAGCTGGTCACCCGGCAACTCCCCTTCGTACGCCGTGTACCGGGAGGCGTCCGCGCCCGCGAGGTCGCCGAAGACGAACGCGCCGATCATGTAGTTGTGCGGCACACAGGCCAGGTCGCCGGCCGCGTACAGCCGGGGCACGGTCGTGCGGGCGTGGTCGTCCACGCGGACGCCGGAGGCGGAGTGGCCGCCGCACAGGCCGATCTCGGAGATGTGCATCTCGATGTCGTGAGTGCGGTAGTCGTGACCGCGGCCGGAGTGGAAGGTGCCGCGGGTGGGGCGCTCGGTGGAGTGCAGGATCGTCTCCAGGGCCGAGACCGACTCCTCGGGGAGATGGCTCAGCTTCAGGTAGACGGGGCCCCGGTCGGAGGCGACCTCCGCCGCGAACTCGGCCATCATCTGGCCCGACCAGTAGTCGGAGTCGACGAAGCGCTCGCCGTGCCGGTTGACCTGGTAGCCGCCGAAGGGGTTGGCGACGTAGGCGCAGGCCGGGCCGTTGTAGTCCTTGATCAGCGGGTTGATCTGGAAGCACTCGATGCCGGTGAGCTCGGCGCCCGCGTGGTAGGCCATGGCGTAACCGTCGCCGGCGTTGGTGGGGTTCTCGTAGGTGCCGTAGAGGTAGCCGGAGGCGGGCAGGCCGAGGCGGCCGCAGGCGCCCGTCGCGAGGATCACCGCGCCCGCGCGGACCTGGACGAACTGCCCGGTGCGGGTGTTGAAGCCGGCCGCCCCCACGGCCCGCCCCCCGGCGGTGAGGACCCGCACCGGCATCACGCGGTTCTCGATGCGGATCCGCTCCCGCATCTCGCGCCGCCGCAGCTGCCGGTAGAGGACCTTCTTGACGTCCTTGCCCTCCGGCATGGGAAGGACGTACGAGCCGGAGCGGTGCACCTGGCGGACCGCGTAGTCGCCGTGTTCGTCCTTCTCGAACTTCACGCCGTAGGACTCCAGCCGCTGCACCATGCCGAAGCCGCGGGTGGCGGTCTGGCGGACGGTGGACTGGTCGACGATGCCGTCGTTGGCGCGGGTGATCTCGGCGACGTAGTCGTCGGGTTCGGCCCGGCCCGGGACGACCGCGTTGTTGACGCCGTCCATGCCCATGGCGAGCGCGCCGGAGTGACGGACGTGCGCCTTCTCCAGCAGCAGCACGTTCGCGCCGTGCTCGGCGGCGGTCAGGGCGGCCATGGTGCCGGCGGTGCCGCCGCCGATGACCAGGACGTCGCAGGTCAGTTCCTCGGCGTCGGCGAGAGGCGGGACGGCGAGGGACGGGACGGCCGGGGGGATGTCCGCAGGGGGGTTCACGGAGGTGGTCACCGGGGTGCCTTTCACGTACCGAGCGAGGTGAGGACGTCGCGCCGCAGGGCCGCGCGCGCCGGGTCGTCGTGTGCGCCGCGCTCACGCGGGCGGGGGATGTCCCGGACGGCGACGAGGCCGCCCGCGCCGAGCAGGGCCACGCGGTCACCCAGGAACAGCGCCTCGTCCACGTCATGGGTGACGAAGACGACGGTGGCGCCCGTGCCGTGCAGCACCTCCACCAGCAGGTCCTGCATCCCCGCGCGGGTCTGTGCGTCGAGGGCACCGAACGGCTCGTCCATCAGGACGGCGCGCGGGCGTCCGGCCAGGGCGCGGGCCAGCTGGACGCGCTGGCGCTGCCCGCCGGAGACCCGGTGCGGCAACTGCCGCGCCTGCGAGCCGAGCCCGACCCGCTCCAGCCAGGCCCGGGCCTGCCTCCGGCGCTCGGCGCGGGGCACGCCGCGGATGGCGAGGGGAAGTTCGACGTTGGCACGCAGGGTGCGCCAGGGGAGCAGGGCGTCCTCCTGGAAGACCAGGGCGCGTTCGGCCGAGGGGCCGGTCAGCGGGTGTCCGTCCTGGGTGATCTCGCCGGCGAGCGGCGGCAGCAGGCCGGCCAGGGTGCGCAGCAGGGTCGACTTGCCGCAGCCGGAGGGGCCGACGACGGTGAGGATCTCGCCGGGGGCGATGTCCAGGCCGACCTCCTCCAGGGCGGTCGCGCCGGGGCGGCCGAGGGAGGCACCGGCGAGCGTGAGCCGGGTCCCGCGCACGGGGGCGGCGGGGGCGGCGGCCTCGGCCGAGACCTTCGGGCCGGTGCCGGACGAGGCCTCCGGGGCAGCCGTGGACGGGCTGTTCGAGACGGTCTCAGACGAGGTGCTCATCGCGTGCCTCCTCGGATCGGGCCCCTTCGGGGACCTCGGCGGGGGCGGCCGGTGCCGGTGCCGGTGCCGCCGCCGGGGTCACGGACCGGCCGGGCCGGGGCGGCCGGGTGCCGGGCGCGTACGCGGTGCGCGGCAGCCAGCGGGTGAGACGGCGGCCCAGCAGCTCCACGGCCGTCGAGGTGAGCCAGCCGAGGACGCCGATGGTCGCCATGCCGACGAACACGCCGGGGTAGTCGACGACGGTGTAGTCCTGCCAGGTGCGGTAGCCGACGCCGTACTGGCCGGAGATCATCTCGGCGGAGATCACACAGATCCACGAGACGCCGATGCCGACGGACAGACCGCCGAACACGCCGGGCAGCGCGCCCGGCAGGACGACCGAGCCGAGGATCCGCCACCGGCCGCCGCCCATGGTGCGCACGGCCTCCTCCCACACGGGCGTGAGGGCGCGCACGGCGTGCCGGGTGGAGACCAGCACCGGGAAGAAGGCGGCGGTGCAGGTGATGAAGACGATGCCCTGCTCGTTGGAGGGGAAGAGCAGGATCGCGACGGGGACCAGGGCGATGGCGGGAACCGGCCGGATCACCTCCAGCACCGGACCGAGCAGATCCTCGGCGAGGCGCGAGCGCGCCACGAGCACGCCCGTGGCCACTCCGAGGACGGCGGCCAGCAGGAAACCGGTGAGGATCCGGGTGAGGCTGTCGGTGAGGTCCGTCCAGTAGTCCGGCCCGGACACCCGGGCGGCGAAGGTCCGGGCCACGTCGGTGACGGTGGGGAACTGCGAGAAGCGCAGCCACAGGTCGATGTTCCAGCTGGTCAGCGCCTGCCACAGGCCGAGGGCGGCGGACAGCGACACCAGGCGGAGCGCGTACCGCTTCACGAGGCCCGCTCCAGAGCATCGGAGTACGGGACGACCCGCGCTCCGCCGTGCGCGGCGATGTACGCCCGCGCGGTGTCGGGGGCGACGAAGGGCAGCAGCTGGTCGCCGTCGGCCACCCACACGGCCTTGTCGGCGAACCAGGGGGTGCCGGTGGTGGTGTCGGGGACGTAGGCGGCGCGGAGGTCGTCGCGGTGCTCGGCGACGTAACGCAGCAGTTTGGAGGGGGAGTTGAACGAGACCGTCTTCGAGGCGCCCTTGGGCCAGGCCTCGCTCGCGGCCGGTGCGGGCTTGGTGGCGAGATGCTTCGCGTACGCCGCCGGCCCGAGGGCCTTCTTCACGTACCGGTCGTCGACGAAGGAGTCGACGTCCACGTCGCCGGTGAGCTTCGCCGACTTGAGGACCGACACGTCCTGCTTCAGCGCGGAGACGAGCTGGGGCCTGATGGCCGGATCGAAGGTGGCGATGCCGTGATCGCCGTTGTAGAGGTAGACGACCTCGGCGGGCAGGCCCGTCGCCTTCGCGACCTTCTCGGCGGCGTCCACCGGGTGGTCGTCGAGGTAGTCGGTCGCCTCCGCCTGGGCCTTCAGGAAGGCCTCCAGTACGGCAGGGTGCTGCTTCGCGAAGCCCTCGCGGGCGGTGACGCCGTGGAAGGTGGGCAGGTTCAGCCGGGCGCCGTCGTAGACCGCCTTCGCCTTGCCCTGGAAGACGAGCAGGCCCGGCCAGGCGACGAACTGGGAGAGCGCGTCCGTGCTGCCCGCGGTGAGGGCGGAGGCGCCGACGGACGGTTGCTGGTTGAGCTTCTCGACGCCGCTGACCGGATCGATGCCCGCGCGCTGCAAGGCCCGTACGAGCGTGCCGTCGGCGGCCGAGCCGACACTCGTGGAGACCTTCTTGCCCTTCAGGTCCGTCAGGGAGGTCAGCTTGGAGTCCGGCGCTGTGACGATGGTGTTGAGGCCGCCGCGCAGGTTGTAGCCGGTGACCGAGACCAGGCGGGTGGGGCTGTTCAGCTGTGTGCCGCGGGCCGCGTTGATGAGGAGGGGAAAGTCGCCCATCGAGCCGATGTCGATCTTCCCGGCGGTCATCTGTGCGGTGATGGGGGCCCCGGTGGCGTAGTCCTGCCAGTTCACCTTGTAGTGGACGCCGTCGTGCAGGGAATCGAGCTGCTTCTCGAAGGAGTGGAGGGAGCGGAGCAGGGTGCCCGCCGTGACGGTGTTGATCGTCCTGGACTGGTAGCCGACGGTGACGGTGACCGTGGAGCCGTTTCCGGCCTCGGTGTCACCGCCGCAGGCGCTGAGCGGGAGCAGGAGGACGACGGCGGAGAGCGCGGCTGCTGTGCGTTGCACGGTGGTTCGGGACATGACGGTTTCGGCCTCTCACCGGAGCAGATAGGGCATGTTGACCGTGACGGCTCCGGTGGGGCAGCGGGCCGCGCACGGGCCGCAGTACCAGCACTCGTCGACATGCATGTAGGCCTTGCCGTTGCGCTCGTCGATGGCGAGGGAGTCCAGCGGGCACATGTCCACACAGAGCGTGCAGCCCTCGATGCACTTCGACTCGTCGATGGTCACGGGCACGTCGGCCCGCTGGGGCACCAAAGGCATGGCTGTCTCCAGGGATGTGCGCGAGCGGGTTGGTTACCGGTTCCGGTGCAGCAGGCCGCTCATGGTGATGCGGTCGCCGCGGAAACGGATGAACTCCAGGTCGACCGGGCGGCCGTCCGCGAGGTGGGTGAGGCGTTCCAGCATGAGGACGGCGGCACCGCGCGGGGCTTCGAGCACGGCGGCCGAGTGGGTGTCCGCGCTGACCGCTTCCAGGGTGATCTCGGCATGGCCGAGGCGCCGGCCGGTGACGGCTTCCAGGAGGCGGAAGACGTCGGTGTTCTCCAGGTCGGCGCCGAGCAGTTCGGTGCCGATGTCCAGGGGGATGTAGGTGAGGTCGAGGGACAGGGGCAGCCCGCCGAGCCTGCGCAGGCGTTCGATGTAGAGGACGTCGGTGCCGGGCGCGAGTCCGAGCCGGTCGGCGACGGGCGCTGGTGCCGGGGCGGGGCCCATGGTGCGGACCTCGTTGGTGACCTGCCCGTGTTCGCGGAGGGTTTCCGCGAGGCCCATCAGGCGGTCGAGGCCGTGGGGGTACTTGTGGGCCACGACCACGGTGCCGACGCCGGGCTGGCGCTCCACGAGGCCCTCGGCCCGCAGCAGGTCGAGCGCCTCGCGGACCGTGTTGCGGCTGGCGCCGTACTCGGCGGCGAGGGCCGACTCGTGGGGGAGCACACCGTCGGGGAAGGCACCGGTGAGCAGCGACCGGCGGAGCGGGTCGGCCAGTTGCCGGGCCCGGTCGGCGCGCAGCCGTCGCCGCGCGCGGTGGGCGGCGACGGTGGTCGCGGCTCCCTGTCCGGCGTGGTCTCGGAAGCGGTCACTGGGCATGGCTCGGACCATACCTATCCGATAGGAAAAGTGGTGTTGCGGGAATGTTGCGCCACCGGGAAGGTGACCTGTTCGACTGTTGAGCTGCGGTTTCGGCGGGCCCGCGGGGAGATCCGCCACCACGGCACGGGCCCGCCCGGCTACGACAGCGCCGTCAGCCCCGGGGCGAACGCGATCAGCAGGGGCAGCAACGGCACGAGTGCCGCCGTCGTGGTGGTCAGGGCCCGGTGCCGGCGGCCCAGCCGGGGCGGCGGTTCCAGGAGCCGGTCGACCCGCTCGCCCAGCAGGCGGTGGCTTGAGGCGCAGGACAGGACGCCTCGGTGCTGGTTGAGCTCGATCAGGGCCAGGGCCGTGGTGAGGTGGCCGCAGCGGCGGGAGGCGGTGTCGTCGGCGGCCAGTTCGACCAGGCGGTGGGTCTGGTCGCAGAGGTGGGCGAACAGCGGGATGCGCGGGAAGCCGGTGGCCAGGGCCGTGGACAGGTGCAGCAGCCAGTCGTGGCGGGCCCGTGCGTGGCCGCGCTCGTGGGTGAGGACGGCGTCGATCTGGTGGCCGGTGAGGCGGTGCAGGGCGCCCGTGGTGACGATCAGCTGGGGCGGGCTGCCGGGCATCCACCAGGCGTCCGGGTACTCGTCCTCCAGGACCAGCAGCGGCCCCCGCGCCGCGGGCAGGCCGGCCGGCAGGTCGGGGGCGCGCTCGCGCAGGTGGGCGCGGGCCTGGGCGCGGCGCCGGCGGGCTTCGACGAGTTCCCGTGCGAGCATCGCCGTCGTCCAGGCGGCACCGCAGGCCAGCAGCAGGGTGAGGGCGGCGGCCCACGGCGGGGCGGTGGACAGGTCGTACGCCGCGGTCACCGCGGGGGGCGCCGGGGCGAAGAGCTGGGCGCGGACGGTGCCGAAGACGGCCGCGGCGCCCAGGGAGAGTGCCGTCACGCAGCACAGCAGCACCGTGGCCACCAGGCACTGCCAGACCCACAGCGCGACCACCGGTTCCCGCTCGGGCCACTCGGCCCGGGTCAGCGCACGGGGAACGGGGACGGCGGCCGTCACGGCGACGACGCTCAGCAGGAGCAGGCAGACGGTCATGGCCACGGGCTCCGGTTCCTCGTCGGAAGAGGGGCGGCTACGGGTCGTGCGGGGGAGGGCGGTCGCCGTGCGCACCGGTGACCACGCCGAGCGTGGCGTACGTGCGGGCACACCGCCCCGCGCCCAGTATGACGGGCCGGGCGGTGTGCGTCAGGGGCTGAACGACAACGGAAGAGACAGCGGAGAAGACGGGAGGGGCGACCGCCGGACGCCCCGGGAGCCGGCTCCCGGCCGGTCCGTGTCAGCCCTGGACCACCCGCCCCGTCACCTCGCCCAGCCCGACTCGTACGCCGTTCGGTCCCGGGGCCCAGGCCGAGAGGGTCACCTCGTCGCCGTCCTCCAGGAACGTGCGCTTGCCGCCGGGGAGTTCGAGCGGCTCGCGGCCGTTCCAGGTCAGCTCCAGCAGGGAGCCGCGCTCCCCCTCCGCCGGACCGCTGACCGTGCCGGAGCCGTACAGGTCGCCGGTGCGCAGGGAGGCGCCGTTGACGGTCATGTGGGCCAGCTGCTGGGCGGCCGTCCAGTACATGGTGGAGAAGGGGGGCTCGGAGATGACGTGGCCGTTGACGGCGACGCTGATCCGCAGGTCGTAGCCGCCGGGTTCCTCGTCGCTGTCGTCCAGGTACGGCAGCAGCCCGTGCGTCCGGGCCGGAGGCGCCACGAGCGCCTCCTCCAGGGCGTCCAGCGGGGTGATCCAGGCCGACACCGACGTGGCGAAGGACTTGCCGAGGAACGGGCCGAG